>DATFTF010000344.1:0-5679 GCA_035262245.1 Thermoanaerobaculia bacterium | reverse complement strand
AATCGAGCGAAAATCATCATCGCTCCGCGCGGATGCATTTGAGATTTTGTTTACGTTCTTGGTTGAGGCTCCGATTCCTCCGCACTGCGGAAAAGCCCAATCGCGGAAAAGTCGTGGACCAACGCCGGAGCTAGCGGTAGGGCTGCAGAAACGATTCGATGACCTTGCGGAAATTCGGATCGTCATCCACCAGACGCTCGATCTTCTCGACGGAGTGCATGACGGTCGAATGGTGCTTGTCGTTGAAAAGGCGCCCGATCTCCGGATAAGACATGCCGGTCAAGCGGCGGCAGAGGTACATGGCGACCTGGCGGGGAAACGCGATCGGCTTGGCGTTGGAGCGCGCCTTCATGTCCGAGACCCGCAGGCCATAGTGGGCCGCCACCGCCTTCAAGATCTCGGAGGGAATGGCCCGGCCCTCCTCCGTGCCGACGATGTCCTTCAAGGTTTCCTTGGCCAGCTCGACGGACACCGGTTTTCCGGTCAGCGAGGCGAAGGCCAGCACGCGGTTCAAGCGCCCTTCGAGCTCGCGGATGTTGGACTTGACCGTGCCGGCGATGAAGAGGGCCACGTCGTTGGGAATTTCCATCTTCTCCGCCGCCGCCTTCTTGCGGATGATGGCCACCTTCATCTCCAGGTCGGGCGGCTGGATGTCGGCGATCAGGCCCCACTCGAACCGGGAGCGCAGCCGCTCTTCCAGCGTCGGGATTTCCTTGGGCAAGGCGTCGGAAGTCACCACGATCTGTTTCTGGGCGTCGTGGAGCGCGTTGAAGGTGTGGAAGAACTCTTCCTGCGTGGAGTCCTTGCCGGCGATGAACTGCACGTCGTCCATGAGCAAAACGTCGAGCTCGCGGTAACGGCGCTTGAACTCGTGCATGCGCTCGAACCGCAGGGCGTTGATGAGCTCGTTCAAGAACCGCTCCGCGGAGAGGTAGAGAACGCGCGCGCCCGGCGCCTTCTGCAAAATCTCGTGGGCGATGGCGTGGACCAGGTGCGTCTTTCCCAGGCCCACGCCGCCGTAGAGGAAAAGGGGGTTGTACGAGCGCGAGGGGGTTTCGGCCACGGCGCGCGCCGCGGCGTGGGCGAACTGATTGGATGAACCGACCACGAACGTCTCGAAGGTGAAACGCGGATTCAAAACGAAGCCGGAGGAGGCGGGGTGGGAAGGCGCGACGGAGGCCTCCGAGGCCGTCTCGGAGGTCTCCAGAGCGAAGCAGAGCTTCAAATCGGGCAGGCCGGCGGCCGCCGCCTCGTGGGAGATCAGCGTCGCGTGGCGCCGTTCGATCCAGTCCGCAAAGACCCGGTTGGGCACGGAAACGGTCAGGACCGGGGCGACCCCCTCCTTTTCCAGGGAGACCTGGCGCGTCGGGGCAAACCAGGTCTTCAGCTCCCGGGCGTCAACCTTCCCCTCGAGGTTCTTGACGATGGACGTCCAGAGGTCGGACATGGCCACACCTACCAGCGCGAAACCCCCGACTTTTCCACAGCATTTTCCACATCTGTGGAAAGCTCTCGCGGCGACGGGGGCGGGAGTATATCGCCGAGCCCAGGGTCGCGACGAGGATTCTATGGAATGTGTGAAGTGGCGCCGCAGGGCCCGGAAATTGCCGCGTGCGGCTTGACTTCACGCCTCCGGACCCCTAGCATTCCGGCTCTTTATGAAGCGGACCTACCAGCCCAACAATCGGCGCCGCAAGCGCACCCACGGGTTCCTGGTGCGGATGCGGACGCGTTCCGGCCGCGCCGTCCTTTCGGCGCGCCGGCGTAAGGGCCGCAAAAGACTGACGGTGTGAACTCGGGATCGGCCGTTCGGGAATCGTTTTCCCGCGACGACCGCCTTCGAAAGCGAAGGGAATTCGAAGAGTGCTACGCCTCGGGAGTCCGCGTGTCCGGGCGGTTTCTACAGATTTTCGTCCGGGTCCGGTCGGGTGGCGCGGGCCCGATTCGTTTGGGACTCTCCGTGCCGCGGCGCGCGGGAAACGCAGTGGCCCGCAACCGGCTGCGGCGCCGCCTCCGGGAAATCTTCCGCCGAAGCCGGGCCTCCTTTCGGGGATCGGGATTCGACCTGGTCGTTCAGAGCCGACCAGGAGCGTCGGCGGCGATCTTCTCCGATCTCCGCGGAGACTTTCTGGGACTGGTCGAGAGAGCGCTCTCCCGGAGCCGCGTTGGATGAGCCCGGCGTCCCGGGTCGCGGTTTTCCTGCTCGGCCTCTACAAGAAGACCGTGTCTCCGCTTCTGCCCCGAGCCTGCCGCTTCGAGCCCACATGCTCGGTCTACGCGCGAATCGCCATCGAGCGGCACGGGCTTGCCCGCGGCGCGGGACTGGCGTTCAAGCGCCTGCTTCGCTGCCACCCGTTTCATCGGGGAGGCCTGGACCCTGTTCCTTAAGTGACTGATGGAAAAAAGGTTATTACTCGCAGCCGCGCTCTCGCTCGGCGTCCTGATCCTCTGGGAGTGGGTCGTGCCCAAGCCGCCGCGAGCGCCGGCGCGCAGGCCGGTTGCGACCGCGCCGCCCGTCGCCGCCTCGGCTGCTCCCACGCCCGCGGGCGCCGTTTCCGCGAACGCGCCCTCTCTGCCGCCTCCCGTTTCGGCGGCCGCGGCGGAGTCGATCACGCTGGAGAATTCCGTTGTCCGCGTACGGATCTCCAACCGCGGTGCGACGATCGAGTCCTTCGTTCTGCTGCGCCATACCGATGAGGACCGCAACCCCTTGGAGCTGGTCCGCCAGCTTCCCGCGCCTGCCGAGAAGCCGCTCGCGATCGCGTTCCCCTCCGACTCCGCGGCGAGCGCGCGCCTGTCCGGCGCGCTTTTCGAGGTCGAGCGTCCCGGGCCGCGCAGCGTGCGCCTGCGTTACGCGGACGACCGGCTCGCGGTCACCAAGGAAATTCGCCTGGGAGACGGCTATCTGTGCGACGTCGACGTTTCCGTCCACGGGCCGGCCTTCGTGTTGTACGCCGCGACGGGGCTGCGCAATCCGACCGAGCAGGAGCTCTCCTCACGCTACGTGATGCCGGCCACGGCCATCGCGCGCACGCCGGGCGGTTTCGAGCGGGTGGCCGCGACCAAACTCGAAAAGCCGCGCACCTGGCCGCTGGAGGAGCGCGGCTTTGCGGGCGTGGAAGACAATTACTTCCTCGCCGTCCTGATCCCGAAGGGCCCGGCCACCGCGGAGGCGATTCCGATTGCCGCCAAGGACCCCGCGGGCAAGCCGGCTCCGACCGTCGCGGTGGGCGTGACCGGGTCGGGCGAGCTTTCCGCGCGGGCCTACTTCGGGCCCAAGGACGTGACGATCCTGGAAAGCGTGAACCTGGGGCTGGAGAAGACCGTCGACTTCGGCTGGTACGGCGTCCTGGCGCGGCCGATTCTCTGGCTCTTGAAGCGCGCCTACCAGTGGCTCGGCAATTACGGACTGGCCATCCTTCTGGTCACGCTGCTCATCCGGATTCTGCTCTTCCCTCTCATGTACCGCAGCTACGCCTCGATGAAGAAGATGCAGAAGCTTGCGCCGAAGATGAACGCGATCCGCGACAAGTACAAGAAGGCGCGAACCGATGCCGCTGCCCGCCAGAAGATGAACGAAGAGCTCATGAAGCTCTACCAGTCCGAGGGCTACAATCCGATGAGCGGCTGTCTGCCGCTTCTGCTGCAGCTGCCGATCCTGGTCGCGTTCTACAACGTCCTGCGATTCGCCGTCGAGCTTCGCCACGCTCCCTTCGTGTTCTGGATCCGGGACCTCTCGGCGGTGGATCACACGTACGTCCTGCTCATCCTGATGATCGTCTCGATGTACGCCCAGCAGGCGATGACGCCCTCCACCGCCGACCCCGCCCAAAAGAAGATCTTCATGTTCATGCCCTTAATCTGGGGCGTGCTCTTCAAGGACATGCCCTCGGGACTGGTTCTGTACTGGCTTTTTTCCAACGTGTTGACGGTCATTCAGCAGATGATCATCAACCGGCTCGGAGACAAGGACGAGCCGCCGGCCGGCAAACCGGCGCGCGCGAAACCGGCCCGAGCGTAGGAGAGGACACATGAGGTTCGAAGGCAAATCGGAGCCCGACGCCGTTTCCGCCGCGGCCGAGGCGCTCAAACGGCCGGAGGCGGAGATCCAGTACCGCATCGTGCGCGACGAGCGCTCCTTCTGGGGAGGGCGCGTGGTCGAGATCGAGGTGACGGAGGAGCAGGGGCAAGACTCGCGCGGCGTCGAAGCTCCTCGCGCCGTCGAACCCTCCGATGCCGGGTCGCCCGCGCCCGTCGCCGCCGAGGAGCGCTCCCCGGCACGGGCCGTGGAAGGGGCGATGGACGACGAAGCGTTTGCGGCGGTCGAGACCACGCTGACCGAGCTGCTCTCCGCGGCCGGGTTCCTAGTCGAAGTGCGGCGCAAACCGGGATCGGAAATGCTTTTCGAGCTGATGGGCGACGACGTCGAGCCGCTGCTGGCCAACCGGGGAGAGGGCCTTTCGGGCCTGGAGGTATTGACCGGCCGCATCGCCGGGAGGCGTCTGGGGCGTCCGGTCTACCCGCGTCTGGACGCCGAAGGCTTCCGCGCGCACCAGCGCGAGTCCTTGGAAGAGCTTGCCCGTCGCTCGGCGGAGGAGGCCAAGCGCACGCACCGGCCGCAGCTGCTCCCCCCGCTGCCTCCCGGAGAGCGCCGGCTCGTGCATCTGGCGCTGGCGCAGGATCCCGACGTCGAAACCCAGAGCGAGGGCGAGGGCTTCTTGAAGCGCGTGGCGGTGAGACCGAGAGGAAATTGAGTGAAGCTGTGAATTGTGAGTTGTGAATTGTGAATGCGGCGGGAAGGCGACTTCTCAGCCCTATTCACAATTGGCAATTCACAATTCACAATTCGCTTCCGTGCGTCCCTCCTCGGATTCCCTGCTCGACACGATCGTGGCGCTAGCGACGCCCGCCGGGCGCTCGGCGCTGGCTCTCCTGCGCGTTTCGGGTCCCGGCGCGCGCGCCGTTCTCGAAACGGTCATTCGGGACGTTGCCCGGCCGATTCCCGTGAGGCGTCCCGTCCTCGCGACGTTTGTGGATCAAGCGGGAGAGCCGATCGATCGGGGCCTGGCCACCTTCTTCGCCGGTCCGGCCTCGGCGACCGGCGAGGACGTGGCCGAGCTCTCCGTCCACGGCAGTCCGGTCGTGGCGCAGAGGCTCCTCGCCGCCGCCGTCACCGCCGGCGCCCGGCCGGCTCGACCCGGCGAGTTCACCGAGCGCGCGTTCCTCTCGGGCCGCATCGACTTGATCGAAGCGGAATCGATCCGCGACCTGATCGAGGCGCGCACTCCGGCCGCTGCTCGCGCCAGCGCCCGCCGGCTCGAGGGAAGGCTTTCGGCGCGTTTCTCGGCGATCCGGGAGGATCTCCTGGAAGCGGCGGCGGCCCTGACCGCGGCGATCGATTTTTCCGACGATGTCGGGGACAGCGTCCTCGAGCAGGCCCGGAAGCGGATCGAAACGGCCCGGCGGGCGCTCGCCGATCTGGCGGGCACCTACGAGACGGGGCGCCTGCTCTCGTCGGGGTGCCGGGTGGCCTTTCTCGGGAGACCCAACGCCGGCAAGTCGACGCTTTTCAACGCCGTGGCCGGGAGCGAGCGCGCCATCGTGACCGAGGTCCCCGGAACCACGCGCGACACGCTCGAAGTGGCCGTGGATGTGGGCGGCATTCCGGTCACTCTGATC
>DATFTF010000343.1:0-2584 GCA_035262245.1 Thermoanaerobaculia bacterium | reverse complement strand
AGCGATGCGGCAGCCGCCTCCCGCGCGATCGCGGCCGCGCTTGCCGACTCCTTTCGGGTCGTGGCCCTCGCCTCCGCCCTTCTCGCGCTCTGCGCGGCCGGCGCGGGAGCGTGGCTCTTCGGCGGCCGGAGCGCGAGATCGGAGACGGTGGCCGCGCGGCTCCGTGCAGCGGCTCCCTAAATCAGCGCCGACCCAGCCGCCCGGCTCACCGTCCTCTCATCACCTTTCGGCCGAAGCCGCGCGGGGGACCCCCGGGACAGGCCGCGAAGTGAGCACCGTTTCCGGGCCTTCGTGCCCGAAAGCCGGGCTGCTGTGAAAGAGGGCGATGGCCCATCGATCATGGTCTCTGGCTGCCACGAGCGTCTGAACGATGAGGACGGAGAAGTCGGCCCGCTCGCCCGGCAGCACGATTCCCGCGACGGCCCGCAGAACGGCGACCTCCGCGGTCACGACGCGCACGTCCTCGACCTCCGCGGCATACGTCGGCGCCGCGCGATTCGCGAAAAGAGCCTCCAGGTGCTCACGGATCGGGACGCGTCCGTCCACCGAGGTTCCATCCAATCCGACGAGCGAGCCCTCCTCCTCGAAGAGCTCCGCAATTCCCTCCGCATCGCGCGTGTTCCACCGGCTCGAGAGGTTCTGATAGAGCAAGCGGACTTCCTTCTGCACCACCGCTTCCCACATTCGGTCTCTCCTTTCGCCGTACCTCGTCACACCGCAGCCTCCAACTCCGGCACCTCCGCCTCCGGCTCGCCGGCACCGGCCGGAGTCTCGGCCTGCCGCGTCCGCGCCACCAGCACGTAGATCGAAGGCACGACGAAGAGCGTGAAGGCCGTGCCGATGATCATTCCGGTCACCAGCATCATGCCGATCGAGTTGCGCGCCCCCGCTCCCGGACCGGTCGCGAACACGAGCGGGAAATGCCCCATGACCGTCGCGGCGGTGGTCATCAGGATCGGGCGCAGCCGCGTCGTAGCGGCCTCGATGACCGCGTCGAGCTTGTTCTTTCCCTCCTCCTGCAGATTGTTGGCGAACTCCACGATCAGAATGCCGTTCTTGGCCACCAGTCCGACCAGGGTGATGAGACCGACCTGGCTGTAGATGTTCAGGGTCGTGAAGCCCAGGAAAGAGAAGAGGAGCGATCCCGAAAGCGCCAGCGGAACCGATCCCGCCAGGATGATGAAGGGATCGCGGAAGCTCTCGAACTGCGCCGCCAGCACCAGGTAGATCAGGATTGCCGAGAGCAGGAACGTGCCGAGAAATTTGCCTCCCTCGGTGCGCAGCTGCCGGGACTCTCCGGCGTAGTCGACGGTGAAGCCCTTGGGGAGGCTCTTCTTCGCTTCGTCCTCCAGGAAACGCAGCGCCTTGTCGAGCGAAACCCCCGGCGGAATGACCCCCTGGATGCGCACCGCGTTCAACTGCTGAAAGCGTTTGAGCTCCCGGGGCTCGGTCGTGGTCTTGAGCGTCGCGAACGTCGAAAGCGGGACCAGCTTGTCGCCGGCGCCCTTGACGTAGATCTGCTCGAGCTGCTGCGGCGTCAGGCGCTCCGTCCGCTTGACCTGCGGAATGACCTTGTAGCTGCGCCCCTGGATCGAGAACCGGTTGACGTAGTCCCCGCCGAGCATGGTCGAAAGATCGCGGCCGGCCTGCGAGAGGTCGACACCCTGGGCCCGGACCTTGTCGCGGTCGAACACGACCTCGGCCTGCGGCTGGTCGAACTTCAGATCCGAGTCGGCGAACATGAAGAGGCCGCTTGCGAACGCCTTTCCGACGAGCTGGTTGGCGAACTCCGTCAGGCGCTCCGGCTCGGCGGTGGAGGCGATGACGAAGTCCACGGGAAAGTCGCCGCCGCCCGGAAGCGAGGGCGGAATGAGCGAGATGACACGCACTCCCGGCAGCTGCGAAACCTTGGCCGCCGCCTCGACCTGGAGCTGCTCGGTCGTCTTCTTGCGCTGGCTCCAGGGCTTGGTGACCATGCCGCCAAAGCCGCCGGAGGGGGACGTGATCTGGAAGATGCTTTCCGCCTCGGGAAACGACCGGTAGGTGTCGTGGACCTGCGTGGCGAAGAGCTTCGTCTGGTCGATCGTCGCGTTGGGCGCGGCCTGCACGATTCCGAACACGACGCTCTGATCCTCCTTGGGAGCGAGCTCCCTCTGCGAGAAGAGATAGAAAGGAACGATCAGGAGAACGACGATCCCCCACAGGACGAAGACGACCGGCCGGTAGGCGAGCGTCCCGGTCAGGAGCCGCCCGTAAGTGCGCCGCACGCCCTCGAAGCGGCGGTTGACCCAGCCGGCGAAGCCGCGCTCGGTGTCCCCCGAGCGCAGCAGTTTGGAGCCCATCATCGGAGAGAGGGTCAGCGCCACCACGCCGGAGATGATCACGGCGCCGGCGAGCGTGAAGGCGAATTCCCGGAAGAGCGCGCCGGTCAGGCCGCCCTGGATGCCGATGGGGGCGTAGACCGCGGCGAGTGTGATGGTCATGGCGATGATCGGGCCGCGCAGCTCGCGGGCCGCACGGATCGCCGCCTGGAAGGGAGTCTCTCCGAGGTGGAGATGGCGCTCCACGTTCTCGACGATGATGA
>DATFTF010000342.1:0-2124 GCA_035262245.1 Thermoanaerobaculia bacterium | reverse complement strand
AACTGAAGACCGGTGGTTTCCGCATCGACAGCGCGACCACGGCGGGATTGATGTCGTAGAAGCGAAACGTGTCGCCGCGCCTCCCATAGCTGGCGATGGTGCCGGTCCCGAGCCCGACGACCCCGACCTTGAGTGGACCGGCCGCGCGCCGGGGATGGTCCCGCAGGGCCAGACCGATACCGCTCTCCTGCGTGTAGTAGGAAGTCGGCTCCCGCCGCTTCTCCGCGCTCTGGTACTGGAATCCGTGGACGATGCGCCCGTGACGCAGATCGAGCCGCTCGTGCTCCGGGTCGTCGCCATCGAGCTTTTCCACGGTCAGGACGCCGTAGAAGTTGCGGGACACGGAGATGGCCGTCTGCAGGAAGGACTTCACCTCGAAGAACAGCAATCCTCCGAGGCAGACCACCCCTCCCAGCAGACACGCGCCGGCGAACCAGGGCCGGCCCCGCGCGCTCCAGAGACGCAGCCACAGGATCAGGATCAGGCCCGCGAGTCCCGCGCCCGCCGAGAGCAGGCCCGGGGCCCCGGACAACGCGGTGCGCAGGCCCGAGAAGCCGGAGGAGAAGATCTGCGGGTTGCGCCCCCGGTACAGGACGACGGAAAGACCGATGAGCACGAGGAGGGCCGGCCATACGTAACCTTGGTTCAGCCACGAGGTCCGGTCGCGCGCGAGTGCAACGATCGCCAGGAGGGCGGTCAGAACGATAGCGATGTGAAACTCCAGAAACAGGCGGAAGATCCTCGGCGCGATCAAGGCGACGAAGATCCCGCCTGCCGCGCCGCCCGCGGCGACAGTCAGATAGAAGGAGGTCAGACGCCGCGGCTCCGGCTTGGAGCGCGCGAGCTCGCCATGGAGCACCATGCAGGCGGCAAAAAGAACGGCCGAGAATGCGCCGACCTGAGCCCGAATCGAGGCCTCGAAACCCTTGGACAGGACGAGCCCGGCCCAGCCCAGGGCCGCGGCCAGCATCGGCCCGAACAGCCAGCGCGCGTACAGCCGGTCGTTCTCGAAACAGATCACGAAGGAGAGAAGGTAAAGGGAGAGCGGCAGGACCCAGAGAAACGGGATGGAGGCGACCTCCTGGCACATCTGGTTTGTCGTCGCGAGCAACATCATCGATCCGCCGAAAGCGAGCGCGAACCAGAAGAAGCGAGGAAGCCTTCCGGAGGGGACGGAGATCCCCACGGATGCCTCGACGGGCGGGCGAACCGTCGGCTGCGGCGAGGAAACGGACCGCCAGGCGCAGAGAATCGATCCTCCCGCGAATAGCGTGAAGGCTCCCGCCCAGATCCAGGCCTGTGTGCGCAGCGGGAGATACCGTTCGACGAGCGTGGGATAGCTCACCAGCGCCAGAAGAGACCCCAGATTAGACAGCGCATAGAGCCGGTACACGCGCGCTGAGGGATGCGTGCGAGCGGCCCAGGCCTGAAGGAGAGGACTGGTGGAAGACAAAAGCAGGTAAGGAAGCCCGACGCTCACGGCGAGAAGGGTCAGGATCCGCTCCACGGGTCTTCCCGGATCGGCCGGCTTCCAGCCTGGGCCGGGCAGAATCGGCGACCCCCAGGCCGCAGACAGCGCCGCCAGGAGGAGGAGCGAGAGGAGAAGAAGGACCACGTGAAGGACCCTCGCCGCGCGCGGTGACAGCCGGCTGGCGACGCCGTGCGCGTAGAGATAGCCGCCCAGCAGAACGATCTGGAAGAAGAGAAGACACGTCGACCAGACCGCGGGCGCTCCGCCGAACCAGGGAAGAATGTACTTGCCGATCAGCGGCTGGATCTGAAAGAGGAGAAACGCTTCGAGGAAGACCGTGACGGCGTAGGCGAACATGCGGCGGCGCGATTATCCGCCAGTGATGGCCGCGGCCTGAGAGTTCTTCAGACCTGCCGCGACGGCTCGATGAGCCGGGCCGTGACGAGCAGGGCGATCGCGCCGCACACGTAGGCGCCGCTGACCGCCAGGCGTGGGCTCGCGGAAAAAGCTCCGGCGAAGTCGGCCTGGGGGATCCGATTGATCGCCGCGTACCAGAGGACCAGAAACAGGGCGGAAAAGAGCTTCCCGCCTCCGCTGAGCCAGGCGCTCCCGGCCGCGAACGCCGCGGTGAATAGCGCGCCGAGGGCGAGCTC
>DATFTF010000341.1:0-2060 GCA_035262245.1 Thermoanaerobaculia bacterium | reverse complement strand
GCGTGTTCATCTCCGTCGCAGCGACGAGAAACTGATTGGGCGGGCCGCCGTAGCGCGAGAGCGCGATTCCGGCCAGGATCCCGGCGCGGGCGAGCTCGGCGAGCAGCGTTGCCGCCGGCTCCGGCCCCTCGACCACGAACTCGTTGAAGGTCGGGCCGGAAAAAGGAAGCCGGTATCCGGGAACGCCGGCGATCCCCGCCTTCAGGTACTCGGCCTTGGCGTGGCTCTGAACGGCCACCTCGCGCAGACCGTGCTTGCCCAGGAGAGACATGTGGACGTTGGCGGCGAGCGCCATCAGACCCTGGTTGGTGCAGATGTTGGAGGTCGCCTTTTCCCGGCGGATGTGCTGCTCGCGCGTGGAAAGGGTCAAACAGAACGCGCGCCGTCCCTCCGCATCCTGGGTCTGGCCTACCAGGCGCCCGGGAATCTGCCGCTGGTGCGCGGTGCGGCAGGCCAGGAACCCGAGGATGGGTCCGCCGTCGTGCATCGGCACACCGAGCGATTGGGCCTCGCCGCACGCAATGTCCATGCCCCGGTCGCCCGGAGGCGCCAGCAGCGCGAGCGACGCCGCTTCCGCAATGACACCCACGCCCAGGGCCCCGCGGGCCCGCGCCGCGGCGGACGCCGCGCTCCAGTCCTCCGCCACGCCGTAGAAGTTGGGCGATTGGACCGCGACCGCGAAGGTCGCGTCGTCGACCGCGGCGGCCAAAGCGCGCGGATCCGTCGCTCCATCCTTGCCGATCGGCGCTTCCACGACCTCCAGGGCCAGGTTTCGCAGGTAGGTCCTCACGGTCTCGCGATATTCGGGATGGAGCCCCTGTGACAGGACAGCCCGGGTCCGCCCGCGCGAGAGCCGCTCGGCCATGAGCAGCGCCTCGACCAGGGCCGAGGCTCCCTCGTAGAGCGAGGCGTTGGCTACGTCGAGACCGGTCAGCAGGCAGATGTGCGTCTGGAACTCGAAGATCGACTGGAGCGTGCCCTGCGAGACTTCCGGCTGGTACGGCGTATAGGCGGTCAGCCACTCCGAGCGGTAGAGCATCTGGTCCGCGATGGCCGAAGTGTAGTGATGGTAGAGACCGCCCCCCAGGAAGAACGCCGTCTCCCGGGCGTTGGCATTTTTTCGCGCGAGGCTTCCGAACAGGCGCCGGATCTCGATCTCCGAAAGCGGCGGCCCGAGGGAAGGCCGCTCCCGCACCGAAGCGGGAATCGCGGCGAAGAGGTCGTCGACGGACCCGACGCCGATCGCCGCGAGCATCGCCTTCCGGTCGGCGTCGGAGGAAGGGAGGAACCTCACTTGGCCTTTTCTTCGCTCTTGACGTACTGGGCGTACTGGTCGGCGGTCATCAGCTTGCCGACTTCTTCGTCGGAGGAGAGCTTCAACTTGATGAGCCAACCGTCGCCGAACGGATCGTCGTTGATGATGCCGGGCTCGGCCACCGCGCCCTTGTTGATTTCGACGACTTCTCCGGAGACCGGCGTGTAGAGCTCGGAGACCGCCTTGACCGACTCGACGGTGCCGAACTCCTCCTCCGCGTTGTAGACGTGCCCGACTTCCGGCAGCTCCAGGTAAACGATCTCTCCCAGCTCCTTCTGCGCGTGGTCGGTGATTCCGATCGTCCCGATCTCGCCGTCGATGCGGACCCACTCGTGACTCTGGGTGTAGTGCAGGTCTTCCGGATTCACGCCACTGCCTCCTTCTTCCGTTTGTAAAAGGGGGTCTCCACGACGTGCGCGCGCTTGTGCTGGCCGCGGATGTCGACGGCGAACTCGGTGCCCACCGCCGACGCCGCCACGGGCAGGAGCGCCAGACCGATCGGCTTGCCCAGAGTCGGCGAGTGCGTTCCCGACGTCACCAGGCCGGGCCCCGCCGGCGTGGCGGCGGGATGACCGTGCCGCGCGATGCCCCGGTCGATCATCTCGAAACCGACCAGCTTGCGCGGCGGCCCGCTCGCTTTCTGCCGCTCGAGCGCTTCCCTCCCCACGAAGTCGCCCTTTTTCATCTTCACGATCCAGCCCAGATCGGCTTCCCAGGGCGTGACGGTCTCGTCGATGTCGTTGCC
>DATFTF010000340.1:0-3871 GCA_035262245.1 Thermoanaerobaculia bacterium | reverse complement strand
ACGGCGCGCTCTGGTTCACCGAGTTCAAGGCCAACCAGATCGGACGCGTGGTGCCGCCCGCGCCGCCAGCGCCGGGGCGTCTCTATTCGCTGGCTCCCTGCCGCCTGCTCGACACCCGCAACCCCGCCGGCCCTTTCGGTGGCCCGGCGCTCGTAGCCGGCGCGGACCGCGCCTTCAACGCCTCCGGGCGCTGCGGAGTCCCGGCTTCGGCGCGCGCGCTCGTCGTGAATGTCACGGTCACGCAGGCCTCGGCCTCCGGGCACTTCACCGCCTACCCCGGCAGCGCCGCGTTGCCTCCGACGTCCACGATCAACTATTCGGCAGGCCAGACGCGGGCCAACAACGCCATCCTCCCGATCGACTCCGGAGTCTTTCTGGTCCGGTGCGCGCAGGCTGCCGGCAGCGCCCACCTGATCGTGGACGTCAGCGGCTACATCCAGTAGGACGGCCCGAGGAAGCCGCGGGCTTACAATACATATATTGTATTCCCAGCCCGAGACCCCAGCTACTGAAGATAGCCGTTGATGTCCAGGACAACGTGGACGGCGCCGGAGGGCTGGCCGCAGAAGATCCGGACGTCGCCGGCGATGCCCAGGGTCACGACCGCATTGTTCGCGCGGGTCTGTTCGGTTCGGTAATTGATGGCCGAGGCCAGCGGCACCGCCGTGCCTCCGGCATGCGCGGTCAGGAATCCCGTCGAGTCGGGGGCGGTCACGGTCAGATTCACGGAGACCGCGCGCGCGGACGCCGGAACTCCGCAGCGCCCGGCGAGCTTCCAGACGCGCTCCGAGCGGGCGGCGAGCGACGGGCCCCCGAACGGTCCTGGAGCGAGCCGCGTGTCGACCGCGCGGCAGGGCGGCAGCGCGTAGAAGGCCAGGGCCGTCGTCGGCGGAGGAGGCCCCTGGTAACCGAGCTGGATCACCTCGAAGTCGTCGGCGGTCAGCCCCGCGAAGGCTGGATTCAGGACGGAGTTGTCCCAGCGGTTGTCGTAGGTCCCGCCGATGAACATGTCCGAGCCGTTGTCCGCGACGATCAGGCCGTACTTCTTCATGGCCCGGAAGATCTTCTGGGCCTGCGGTGGAAATCCGGAGATGTCCACGCTCGCCTTGAGCCTCAGGCGCGCCCCCATGGGAAGCGCCGACGGGTTGGAGCCCGCGGTGTGGGAAGCGGGATAGACGTAGCCGTTGGTGGCGCGCACGGTGAACCGGAAGGCGTGGCCGATCTCGTCGGGACCGGAGACCTCGTCGTACCGCACGAGCCCCGGAAGGATCGCCAGCCCCGCCGCGTCCGCCGAGGTCCAGGTGTCGGGACGCCGGTTGTTGGTGTTCATGTCGAAGAAGGCGCCCGACCCGGCGTGCCACACGCTCCCGTCGAAGAAGACGTTGAAGAGCTCATAGAGGTACTTGTTGGTCCGGTCGACGATCAGGAGGTGCCGGTCGCCGCCATAGAGGTTCTGATCCGCCGGCTCTCCTCCTTCCACCCAGTGCGGCTGCGTCTTGACCTCGTCGGGGATCGGATAGAACGGGAACGACTGGTTCGTGGTGTGGTTGACGCCGTCGCTCTCGTCCGAGTACGTGAACTGCACTGCGACCTTGGCCTGCGTTCCGTCGACGACTCCGTACGGCATGCCGTAGATCTGGACCGATCCGGGCGAGACGTCGCCGCCGAAGTCCGGGTGAAGGTGGCGCGGCGAGCCGTTGTCGATGAAGGTTATGAAGGCGGCGGATTTGAGATCCACCGGCGCTGAGCTCACATCCAGATTCCACCAGTTGGTCGCAGGAAAGAGAGGGAAGGGACCGGGGAGCGCTCCGTTGGCCACGGGACCGGTCTGCGCGAAAACCGCCGGGCCGATCAGAGCGGCTCCCAGAAGAGCCGCCGAGACACTCATCCGCATTCTCGAAACCTCTCCCGAGTCGCGGAGAAACGGCCGAAGACACCTGCGGCCTTTACGCCGAAACTCGATTGATTCCTGTTCAGTCAGGGTGCCCGATCAGCCGCGCAAATGCAAGCGAGACGGCCCGGGCTCTCGCCCGGCGCCTCACGCCTAACGCCCAATGGGCAGAGCCACCTCCGCGCCGATCGCCAGCGTGACTTCCGGCCCGCCCAGAAGGTGCGAGAGCCCGGCGCCGAAGACCCCCGAGCGCTGGATGTCGAGGGTGCGGTCCGGAAGGACTCCGGTCGGGTCGGTCAGCGACAGGGTCTCGTCGCCTCGGGACGTGCGCAGATTTACTCTGACCCGGAATCCTTCCGCGAGCCTCTGCCGGAAGACCAGGTCCCAGAGCCAGATCTTCGTGCGCGACTCGGGGTGGTAGCCCGACTCGAAGGCCGACACTTCGGTGCCGAGGACGGCGAAGGCCACGAGGGGAAGCCGGGAGCGGTCGTAGGTCGTCTGCAGGAAGAGCTCGGTGCTCCCGCCTCCGCTCGTGTACCCGACTCCGAGCCGGTAGGCCTCCAGGGTCGCGGTCGCGTCGAAGTCGTGCGAGACGAAGGCCGGTTTGTTCTCCTCGTGGACCCCGATCGAGCCGGAGGCGCGCTCGGCGGAGAGATGCAGCGCCCAATGGCCGAGCCGGGCCTTCCCCTCGAGCGCCGCGCCGAAGATCGATCCCTCGGTCAGCTGCGAGACTCCCGCGGTGGTGTCGCTGCCGGATGGAGCCACGTAGCGGGCCGAGAGCGCCGCCTCGAAGCCCGGCCACCAGTGACGCGCTCCCAGGCCCACATCCACCCGCTCGGCGGAAATCACGCGCTCTTCGGAGAAGAAGAAGCGCTCCTGGGCGATGTCCAGCAGATCCGTCGACTTGTGGGTTCGGCGATTCCAGGCCGCCTCGACCGCGTCGCGCGCGCCGAGCGGATAGCGCAGCACGATGGCGAAATTCTCGTACCGTCCGGTCCCGGTCGCGGTCGTGTTGGTCACCGCGAAGGGAGTCTGGTCCTGCTCGCTGTGGGAGGGCCCGAGGGCGACGCGGACTCGCCACTCTCCTTGCGGCGTCCCCGCCCCCAGCCCATCGGCGGCCGGCCGCGCGAAGCCCAGCCCCACGAGAACGAACTTGGGAGTGACGTCGGAAACGTCGTCCTGCCCGTCGTCGATCTGGTAGCGGCGCGCCGCCGTGGCATAGGAGAAGCCGACTTCGGTGTGGTAGCCGGGAGGCGGCGGCAGTTCTGCGCCGAGAAGGAGGCCCGCGCAGAAGACGCAGGCGCTGACGAGGTCGGTGCCCATCTAGACGTGAAACGGGAAACGGAAAACGGAAAACGAAGGGGGTGTCACGTCAGATCGTTTCCCGTTTACCGTTTACCGTTTTCCGTCCCTTCGGCATCACCTTCAACATCAGCCGCACCGCGCCGGGCACCAGAGTCGGCCGCAACAGCCGGGGATCGTACGGTCCCAGGCGCCGCGCGTTCTCGGCCAGACACAGCTCGAGGAAGGATCGCAGCGTGAAGTCCCCGAAGGCGGTATGGCTCTTCATCGTGAATCCATCCTGAGAGCCCGCGGCCGGGGACTCATTGCCGTTGCCGCCGCCGGACAAGTGCATCGCGCCCTTGACGCGATCGAAGGCCTGCGCCGCGATGTTCCAGGCTCGCCGGGCGTCGAACACCGGGCGCATCGGGAGCGGCCGCCGCGCCCGCAGAAAGGCGGCCCAGTTGACGATGAAGAGAATGTGCCGCGCCTCTTCCTGCATGATCTGGTCGAAGAGCGCGATCAAGTCCCGGTGAAACAGCTCCGACCGCTTCCCGATCTCGAAGAGGCCGAAGGCGAAGAAGGAGTCGAGACACTCGCCATAGCCGGTCCGCAGAAACGTCCAGGTGGGATTCTTCGGGTCCGGTCCCGGCGAATAGGGTGCCACCTCGATCCCGTAATGCCGGGTCAGAAGGCCGA
>DATFTF010000339.1:0-3136 GCA_035262245.1 Thermoanaerobaculia bacterium | reverse complement strand
GCTCGAGGGTCCCCAGATAGAGAATGTAGCGGTTTCCGCGAGTGTACCGGCGCCGGACCGCTTCGCCGTCCGCTCCCGCGGGCGCCGGCAGGAAGTCCGCGTCGACCCCGTTGGGCACGATGCGGATCCTCGGGCCGGCCTCCGGATAACGGCGCAGCAAATCGTCCGCGGTGGCCCGCGAGACGCACACCAGGAGCGCGGCGCGGTCCGCCGTCCTTTCCCAGAGCGGGAGGAATCCGATGAGGGTCCGCCCGCTGTGCCACTCCGGATGGTCCCAGGGCGTCAGGTCGTGCACCACCGACACCACGGGCAGGCCGGCTCGGGCCGGCGCGATGGTCAGGGCCGCGAGCAAAACGTCGGCTTGCCAGGCCTCGCAACGGCGGTCAAGCGTGGTCTGGGCCCAGAGCATTCCAAAGGGGTGGTGGTCGGAGACCGACTTCCAGGGTCCCGAACGGTCCGAGTCCTCCAGCGGCCGCGGCGTGAACAGCCCGACCTCGATGCCCGGGATGCGGGCCAGGCCCTGCGCGATGCCGCGCGTGTAGGTTCCGATGCCCGTCTTTTGCGACAGGAGCGCTCGGGCGTCGATCGCGACTCTCACGAGGGGAAGGTATCAGCTCCGGCCTCCGGGCCGACGCGGGGCCCGGTCGCGGCGCCCGGCCCGTGCGACTGTCGGCTGCGGCGGTCGCCCGGCGACCGGCAGCCGAAACATTTCCAAGAGAGACGCCGGGGCCTGCCCTCGTCTGGAATTCCTGCGGCCGCCGTTGGCGAACCCGATGCCGCGGCCGTCAGCCACGCCCGCGTCCCTTTTTCAGCGGCCTGCTAATATACGCGGTTCGATCATGGAACGCCCCCAGGTGATCTCTCTGGAGCAGGTCCTCGACGATCCAGTGCCGTTCGTCTTCGACCTGGACGTTCCGGCCTCCGGCCTCGGCCGTGAGCCCCTGCTCGAGGTGTCCCCGGTTCACTTCGAGGGAGAGGTGGCGCGCATCGAGCAGGGCTACTCTCTCCAGGGCCGTTTGGCCTATGGAGGTCGGTTGGAGTGCAGCCGGTGCCTGGCGGCCTATCCGTTCCAGCAGCAGGACCGGTTCACGCTCGTCCTGTACAAGCGGGCCGCGCCCGCGGAGGAGGAGCGGCAGCTCGACACGGCCGATCTCGACGCCTACTTCTACGAGCAGCCGGAGGTTCCCGTCCGGCCCATCGTCGAGGAGCGGATCCAGCTCGCGGTCCCGATGAAGCCTCTCTGCAGCCAGGAGTGTCTCGGACTGTGCCCCCGATGCGGCGCGGATCGCAACCGCGCCGCTTGCGGCTGCGTGATCGAAACGGCCGACCCTCGCTGGGAAGCGTTGAAACTTCTGGCGGGATCGCAGCAAGACAAGGCCTCCCGCTGACGGCGGAGGCAGACGCGGGGCGCCCGCCGGCGTCCCGACGCGGAAGCGAGAAAGCAGGTGCGCTGACATGCCCAATCCCAAACGACGTCACAGCAAAGCCCGGCGCGACAAACGGCGCGCGCACGACGCCCTGACGGCTCCGGCCCTGTCGGAATGTCCCAACTGCCACGAGCCGAAGATGCCGCACCGGGTTTGCCCGCACTGCGGGTACTACAAGGGGAAGCAGACGATCAACGCCTGACCGGCTTCGTCCGTCGATATAATCCGTCCCACCGTGGATCTCCCCGGAGTCAAAGGCTGACATGCGCATCGCGGTGGATGCGATGGGGGGCGATCACGCGCCGCAGGTCAACGTCGATGGTGCGATCGCGGCGGCTCAGGAATTTGGAATCTCATCCCTTCTGGTCGGGCGGTCTGCCGAGCTGACGCGTCTTCTCGGGGACGCCGGCTACCGGGGCAGCGAGATCGAGATCGTCGAGGCGCCCGACGTCGTGTCCATGCACGAGCCGGCGACCGCCGCCATTCGCAAAAAGCGCAACTCCTCCATCCGGATCGCGGCCAACTGCGTGCGGGACGGGCGGGCCGAAGGGCTGGTCTCCGCGGGCCACACCGGCGCGGCGATGGTCTCGGCCAAGATGGTGGTGGGAACGATCGAGGGAGTGGACCGCCCGGCGCTCGCGGCCATTCTTCCCAATCTGGCCGGCCACTGCCTCCTGCTCGACGTCGGGGCCAACCCGGACGCCAAGACGCAGCACTTCAAGGAATTCGCGGTGATGGGCTCGATCTACGCCCAGCTCCTCTTCGGCAAGAAGAAGCCTTCGATCGGCCTCATGTCGATCGGGGAGGAGGACTCCAAGGGGACTGACCGGACCAAGGAGGCCTTCAAGACGCTGAAAGAGACCGGGCTCAACTTCATCGGCAACGTCGAGGGACGCGACGTCTTCAACGGCTCGGTGGACGTGATCGTGACCGACGGTTTCACGGGGAACGTCATTCTGAAGGTGTCCGAAGCGCTGGCGGAAATGGTTGAGAAGCTCCTGCGCGAGGAGATCAAGAAAACGCTGAAGGCCTCGGTGGGCTTTCTTCTCTCCCGTTCCGCCTTCCGCAGCTTCAAGTCCCGGCTGGACTATTCCGAGTACGGGGGGGCGCCGCTTCTGGGCGTGAAGGGCTGCGTGATCATCTGCCACGGCCGCTCGAGCGCCAAGGCGGTCAAGAACGCGATCCGGCTGGCCGCAGAATTCTCGAGGCAGAAGCTGGCCCAGAAGATCCAATCCTCGATCGCCGACCTCCACTCCCGCGACGCCCGAGCGCAAGCATGACCCTCGCCTCCACTGCGCGCGGGGCCTGCGCCCCCGTGGGCGCACCGGCTCGCGGCTCGCCCGGATGCGGGCTCGACCGCGAGCCTGGCCCCGTGCTCGTTCAGGCTCGCGCGGCGCGCGCCTCCTCCCTCGGTTACTTCGGGAGACTACGCGCGCCGCGGACCGGGGCAGGCACGCACGCGAGCGAGAGCGCGGGGGCTTCATGATCCGCGCTCGCATGATAGGGGTCGGTTCTGCCGTTCCCAAGAAGATCCTGAGCAACGCGGACCTGGAGAAGATCGTCGAGACCTCCGACGAGTGGATCACCACGCGCACCGGGATCAAGCAGCGTCACATCGTCAGCGAGGGGGAGAAGTTCTCGGATCTGTGCACCAAGGCCTCGGAAATGGCGCTCAAGCGCGCGCGGGTCAAGGCCGAGGACCTGGACAT
>DATFTF010000338.1:0-2986 GCA_035262245.1 Thermoanaerobaculia bacterium | reverse complement strand
GAAGCCGGAGGATCGGTGACCACAAAGACGAAGAAGGACAGGACCTTCGAAGAGGCCCTCGACCGGCTCGAGGCCATCGTGGCGCAGATCGAGTCCGACGATCTCGGACTGGAGGCGCAATTCGAGCTGTTCCGGGAGGGTATGTCTCTGGCGCACTTCTGCGACGTCAAGCTGACCGAAGTGCAGAAGTCCGTCGAGGTCGTGCTAAAGGAATCGGCGGCCGAATGGAAGACCGCGCCGTTCGAGTCGGACGAGTCCGAAGAGGACGACGAGGCCGCCGACTGATTTGAGCGTCTCGGATTATCTGGCCGCACGCAAGGCCGACGTCGAGCGCGCGCTCGAAGATCTCGTGCCGGAAAACGACGCCTGGCCCTCGAGCCTCCACCGCGCTATCCGTCACTCCCTCTTCGCCGGCGGCAAGCGGCTGCGACCCATTCTGGCTGTCGCCGCGGCGGAGACGCTGGGAGGGGACGTCGCGGCGATCCTCCCGGCGGCCTGCGGGCTGGAGATGATCCATACGTACTCGCTCATCCACGACGACCTGCCCGCGCTCGACGACGACGAGTTGCGCCGCGGCGTGCCGACTTGCCACGTGGTCTTCGGCGAGGCCATTGCCATTCTGGCCGGCGACGCGTTGCTGACTCACGGGCTCGGTGTTCTGGCGCGGCACCCGCCGGCGGAACGCTACGGCGCCGCGAAGCTCGCGGTCCTCGACGCCGTCGTCGACGCCATCGGAACGACCGGCATGATCGGCGGCCAGGTGGCCGACCTCGAGGCGGAAGAGGTCGCCCATCCCTCCCGCGATCTGGTGATGTCCATTCACGAGAGCAAGACCGGCAGGCTCATCCGGGCCGCGCTCGCGACCGGAGGACTTCTCTCCTTCGCCTCCCGCAACGAGCTGGCCGCGCTCGACGCCTATGGGCGCGCCGTCGGCCTGGCCTTCCAGATCAAGGACGACCTTCTGGACGTCGAAGCCGAGGAGGGCACCCTCGGAAAGGCCTCGCACAAGGACGCCGCCGCGGGCAAGGCGACCTTTCCCGAGGTGATCGGCCTGGAGGCTTCGAGGGCCATGCTCGCCCGGACGCTGGAGGAGGCCATCGCAGCGGCAGCGGCGCTCCAGGGAGGAGGCGGGCATCTGCCGGACCTCGCGCGCTACGTCGGGGAACGAGCCTCATGAAGAATTTGTGATTTGTGATTGGTGATTGGTGATTGCGGAGGAACAGATGCAGACCTGCGGATCGGCGTGCCCAAATCACAAATCGCAAATCGCAAATCGCAAATCATAAATCCCTATGAAGGCCTACGTTCAAACCGCCGTCGGCGAATTCTCTCTGAAGGACCTTCCGCGCCCTCGGGCCGGCCCCGGCGAGGTCGTGCTGCGGGTCGAGGCCGCGGTGACCTGCGGCACCGACCTGAAGATGCTCGACCGGGGGCATCCGAGGATCGCTTTGCCGATCACGATGGGGCACGAGGCCTGCGGCGAGATCGTCGAGGTGGGAGATGCGGTGATCGGCTTTCGGGTCGGCGACCGGGTCGTCCCCGGCGTGTCCGGTCCTTGCGGACAGTGCGGAGACTGCCGGGAGGGACGGCCGAATCTGTGCGCCTCCGCGCACGCCGACCGCACCTGGGGGGCCTTTGCCGAGTATCTCCGCGTTCCCTCCGCGGTCGTGAAGTCCAATCTGCACTCTCTCCCGCGAGGCCTGGCGCCCGAGGCGGCAGCCTTTCTCGATCCTCTCGCATCGGTGCTCCACGGCTGGAACCGGCTGACGCGGCGGGGATCGCGATTTCTGATCTACGGCTCGGGAGCTCTCGCTCTCCTCTGGGCGCAGGTGGTTCTTCTCCAGGGGGCTCGGCCGCTGGTCGCGGGCCGGCGTCCCGGCCGTCTCCGGTTGGCCGAGGAGCTCGGCGCCGAAACGCTCGATGTGACCGACGGCGCTCCCCGCGGCGTGCGTGCGGACGTCGCCGTCGATTGCACCGGAAGCGCCGGGGTGTGGGAAACCCTCCCCGGCCTGGTCGCCGCGGGCGGAGAAGTCCTCCTCTTCGGCGGTTGCGCGCCCGGAGCGCGCGTGGCCTTCGACGCGGAGCGGCTCCACTACTCGGAGATTTCCCTGGTGGGAGCGTTCCATTCCACCCCGGCCGACGCGCGCCGGGCTCTGGAGATGCTCGCGCAAGAGAAGATCCGCGTCGAGCCGATTCTCGCCGACCGAGGCCGCTTGAGCGATCTGCCCCGTTTTCTGGAGGCGCAGCGCCGGGGCGACGGCATCCGCTACGCCTTGCTGGCGTGACGCCGTGAAGGCCGTCGAGGTGCGGTCGGACGGATCGGTGGCGGTCGTGGAGCGCCCGGTCCCGGCTCTCGGCGCGGGAGACGCGCTCCTGCGGCCGCTGGCTTCGGGCATCTGCGGGTCGGACCTGCTCGGCTGGTACGCGGCGCGCAAGGCCGGTTCGATTCTGGGACATGAGGTGGCCGGTGAGATCGTCCAGCTGGGCCGCGATGTGCGCGCCTTCCAAAAGGGCGATCTCGTGGTGCCCCATCACCATGCCCCGTGTCTCTCTTGCGAGGCGTGCCGCGCCCGGCGCTACGTTCACTGCGCGGCCTGGCGCTCGTCGGCCCTGGATCCGGGGGGGATGGCGGAGCTGGTCCGGATCCCCGCCGACAACCTGAGCCGCGACACGCACCGGGTGCCCGAGGGACTCTCAGCCGAGGAGGCAAGCTGGACGGAGCCCCTGGCCACAGTGGTCAAGGCGTTCCGCCGCGCGCAGTGGAAGCCCGGAATGTCGCTCCTGGTCATCGGGCTCGGATCTGCCGGGCAGCTCGCCGTTCGTCTGGGCCGAGCCCATGGCGCGGCGCGGATCGCCGGAACGGATCGCGTGGCGTTCCGGCTGGATCTCGCCCGGCGGGCCGGAGCGGTCACCTTCGACGCGGATGCGCGGCCGCTGGAGGAGGCCTCCCGCGATGTCTCGGGGGGGAGTGGCTTCGATGTCGTCT
>DATFTF010000337.1:0-4886 GCA_035262245.1 Thermoanaerobaculia bacterium | reverse complement strand
CGATTCGACCGCGTCGCCCAGGAGCACCCGGGCGCCCATGCGTTCGAGCGACAGCTCGATGGCCGCGGAGAGCTCGTCGTCGACGCCGGCGAGGAGTCGGTCGCGACCTTCGACCAGCGTGATCTTCGTCTCCAGCGCAGCGAAAAGACACGCGTATTCCGTGCCGATGACACCGCCGCCGACGACGGTCATGGAGACCGGCACGCGATCGAGGTTCAGGATCCGATCGCTGTCCACGACATCCGGATCGCCGGCCGTCCCGGGAGGCAAGATCGGCGAGGAACCGGTGGCGATCAGGAAAACGTCCGCGGAGAGGCGGCGGGTAACCCGGCCCTCCGCGTCGGTCACCGCGACGGTGTGCGCGTCCTCGAACGCCGCTCGTCCCCGACACAGCGTCACGGCGTGACGAGCCAGGTTGCGCTGAATCTGGCGTGTCTGCTGCTCTTCGACCGAGCGCAGACGGCCGACCAGCTGGCGCAGGCTCTTCTTGCGATCCAGGCGCACGCTCATCCCGTAGAGCTCGCGCCGGCGGAACCCGGTCAGGTAGAGCGCGGTTTCTCGCAGCGTCTTGGAGGGAAGCGTGCCGGTATGCACGCAAGCGCCGCCCACTTCCGGGGCGTGCTCGACCACGGCCACTCTTCTTCCGAAGTACGCGGACTGCGCAGCGCCCTTCTCACCGGCCGGCCCGGATCCCAGGACCACCAGATCGAACTTCTCGGCTTCAGGCATGTCTCGATCGTCGGCGCGGGGCGGAATTATGACCGATACCCGGAGGGTGCGGCTGCGGCTTCGATCCGAAGCACTTCATCTACAATTCCCGCATGCGGCGGGGGCTCTCCCTGGCGGGCAACGTGCTCTTCATTTTCTATTGCACCGCGGTCGGAGTGTATCTGCTGCTGCGGCCATGGTCGGTGGGGACCGCGCACGGCGCCGCCGGGATCTCGGCGTCCGGATTCTTCCGCGGGTTCGTTTCCGGGCTCGGTCTCGTACACCTGGCGGCGGGAATCGCCGATGTGAGGAAACTCTCCCGGTCTCTGGAGCAGCTGCCGCGAGGCGAGGAGTGAAGGCCCTCTTCGTCACCGACCGCATTGCTGCCGGGCAGGAGCGCCTGGATCGCGTGCTGAAATCTCTCCGCGGAGCGCCGTCGCTGTCCGTGCAGATCCGCGAGCCGGGCGCGACGGATCGCGAGGTGCTGACCCAGACCCGGCGCGCGCAGGAGCTCCTGGGACCGGAGGTGCCTCTCTACGTCCATCGTCGATTCGATCTGGCGCTCTACGCCGGAGCCGGCGGCGTGCACCTGCCCGCGGCGGGGCTTCCTGTCGACCGGGTCCGCGCGAACACCCCGCGCGGATTCCGGATCGGCGTCTCGACGCATTCCGCGGCGGAGGCGGCGGCGGCCATGGAGGAAGGCGCGGATCTCATCGTGCTGGGACCGATTTTCGACACGCCCTCCAAGCGCGGAATGGGACGGCCTCTGGGCCCGGCGGAGCTCGAAAAACTTCCTCCCAACCGGCCGGCATCCTGCGAGCTCTACGCGATCGGCGGCATCGACGCCGCGACCCTCCCGCAGCTTCTTCCGGTGCGCAGCCGCTATGACGGCGTGGCGGCCATCCGCTTCTTCCAGGACGCGGCGGATCCGCGAGCCGTGCTTTCCCGGATCCAGGAGGCCTGATGACCGCGGAGCGCAAAACGCCTTCGGTCCCGCGCCGTCTGGCAACGGCGGCCGCGATCCTGGTTGTGGTGGTCGGAGCGGTCTGGTTTCTCCACATCTGGGGAATCTCTACGACCGAGCGGGGCAAGGACTACGGAACGCTCGCGATGTGGATCGCCGGCGCCTTTCTGGCTACCCGGATTTTCGACGTGCTCCTCTTCGATCTGGCCCTGAGGGGCCGCAGCCGCGTGGCCGTCCCGGCGTTGCTGCGTCAGATCGTCGACCTTTTGATCTTCGGCGTGTGCGTGGCCGTCGTCTTCAAGATGGTCTTTCCGGGAGTCGAGCTCGGGGGCCTTCTGGTGAGCTCGGCCATTCTGACCGCGGTGATCGGACTGGCCCTCCAGGACACGCTCGGCAATCTTTTTGCCGGCCTGGCCCTGCACCTCGAGCGGGCGGTGCAGGTCGGAGATCTCATCCGATCCGGAGAGACATTCGGCGTGGTCGAGGAAATCTCCTGGCGCACGATCCGCCTCCACACCACCGAGGGCAACGTTCTGCTCATCCCCAACAGCGTCGCCGGCCGCGAGCGGCTGGAGATCTTCCCGCGTGCGGAGCGGCCGATCGCCCGCTTCCTCCGCATCGGCCTGGACGCCCAGGCTTCCCCGGTCGCCGCGCGCGAGACGCTGGAGGCGGCCCTGCGCGGCATGCCCGGCATCGTCGCCCATCCGCCGCCGACGGCCTACGTCAAGGGCTTCGACGCCTACGCGGTGACTTACGAGCTCCGGTACTGGCCGGAGGACTACGCCCGGTATCTGGAAGTGGACTCCGCCGTGCGCGAGCGCGTCTGGTTCGCGCTCCATCGCGCCGGCATTCGGATCCCCTATCCCATCACCGAGCAGCACCAGTACCTCGGCGGGCCCCTGTCCGGGCCGGAGCGCCACGTCTCGATCGAAGACGTCCTGGCCGGCGTCGACCTCTTCGCCGCGCTGACCGCGGAAGAGCGCGAGCAGCTGGCGTCGGGCGCGCGCGAGCGGCGCTACGCTCCGGGGGAAGCCATCGTGCGTGAGGGGGACGAGACCTCCTCGATGTTCGTCGTCGAGCAGGGAAGGGCCGCCGTCTCGATCCACGGCGCCGGCGGCGACACCCGCAAGCTCGCGACGCTCGAACCGGGAACGGCCTTCGGAGAGATCAGCCTCTTGACCGGCGAGCGGCGCACTGCCACTGTCCGCGCCGTGACTGAGGTGCTGGCGCTGGAGATCGGCAAGGCGACGCTCTCCCCCATCCTGGAGGCCAATCCCGCCCTGTGCGAAGCGTTCGAGCTGGTCATCGCCGAGCGGCGCCGAGGAGTCTCCGAGCTTTTCGACGCTTCGCGCCAGGACGCGGCGCGTCTGGAGGAGCTGCCCTTGCCCGGCCGCATCGCGCGTTTCTTCGGACTGAAGCGGCGCGCTTGAACGTTCTCCTGGGGCTCGACCTGACTCCGGTGGCGCGCGTTCAGGAGATTCTGGAGCGCTGGGGAGAGCGATTTCTGATGCGCGTGTTCTCCCCCGGCGAGTTGAACCGCGCCCGCAGGCACCCGCGTGCTTTCGCCGAGCATGTCGCAGGGCGGTTCGCGGCGAAGGAAGCGGCCATGAAGGCGCTCGGAACAGGCTGGAGGGGGCTGACCTTCCGAGAGATCTCGATTCGCCGCGACCCGCGCGGAAAGCCGCGCCTGGAGCTTCATGGCCGGGCGCTCGACCGCGCGCGGGCCCTCCGGGTGCGATCAGCTGAAGTGAGCATCACGCATACCGACGAGCTCGCCGCGGCCTGCGTGGCGCTGGTGACTGAGGACTAGAGGGGGGCGGGGCGTGAGGCGGAAGGCGCAAGGCGGGATGCGGAACCGAGACCGAAAGCAGTCGGCTGACGGGTTACCGCACGCTCATATATTCTGTCTCCTTTAATTTTCGCCCTCATGGCCGATCGCGACTACAAATCCACTCTCAACCTTCCGCGCACCGACTTTCCGATGAAAGCGGACCTGCCCCGGCGCGAGCCGGAGCAGCTGGCCCGTTGGGAGGAAATGGACCTGGAGGGGAGAATCCGCGAGGCGGCACGCGGACGGCCGCTCTTCATACTCCACGACGGCCCTCCCTACGCCAACGGGCACATCCACACCGGCCACGTCATGGACAAGGTGTTGAAGGACCTCGTCGTCCGAAGCCGCGCCATGGCCGGCTTCGACGCCCCCTACGTCCCCGGCTGGGACTGCCATGGGCTTCCGATCGAGCAGCAGGTGGACAAGAAGCTGGGCTCGAAGAAGCGGGAGATGGACACCGCCGCCATCCGCCGGGCCTGCCGCGAGTACGCCGCGAGCTTCATCGACATTCAGCGAACGGAGTTCCGCCGCCTGGGAGTCGGGGGTCTCTGGGACCGCCCCTACAGCACCATGAGCCTCTCCTACGAGGCGGAGATCGCCCGGACCTTCGGGGAGTTTTACAATAAGGAACTTGTATTTCGAGACCTCAAGTCCGTGCGCTGGTGCTTCACCGACCAGACCGCGCTGGCGGAAGCGGAGCTCGAGTACGTCGATCGGGAGGATCCCGCGATCACCGTCGCGTTTCCGTTCGTGGATCGGAATCGCGTCCTCGCGGCGTTCGGCGGGCCCGCACTTCCGCCCCGGTACGACCGCGCCGAGATCTTCGCCGCGATCTGGACCACGACACCGTGGACGATCCCCGCCAACGTGGCGATCGCGGTCCATCCCAGGGAGAGCTACATCCTCTGGGGCGTCGGCGGCCGTCTCTTCGTCGTCGCCGAATCGCTGCGACCGTCTCTGGCGAAGGCGCTCGGCGATCCCCCGGAGACGGAAGTGCTCGCGCACGTTCCCGGCTCGGCGCTCGTCGGACTGGCGTACCGCCATCCGCTCGGTCCCGAGATGCGCGGAGCGCTCGAGCCCGAGGCGGCGGCGCGCTCGTTTCGCGTCGTCGCCGGCGACTACGTCACCATGGACGCCGGCACCGGCCTCGTCCACACCGCGCCGGGGCATGGCGAAGACGACTTCCAGACCGGCAAGCGCGAGCATCTCCCGATCCTGTCGCCGGTGGACGAAGCCGGCCGCTTCACCAGCGTCGTCAAGTACGCCGGAAAGAGGGTCCTGGACGCCAACGCCGAGATCGTCGAGGACCTGGAGGCCGCCGGCGCCCTGCTCCACTGCGATCCGCGGTTCCGCCACGAGTACCCGCACTGCTGGCGCTGCAAG
>DATFTF010000336.1:0-2489 GCA_035262245.1 Thermoanaerobaculia bacterium | reverse complement strand
GCTCCGGTTTGGAAAATTCTCGGCGCCGGTCGCGCAGCGACCGCCTGCGCCGAAAGTCCCGTCCGAGAGGCCCCGCTCCGGGAGAAACCCGCAGCTCGCGACGTGTTGAGGAATCGCCTGGTAGACCTCTGCGAAGAGCGCGGCCGCAGATCTCGATGCTCGGGCACTCGCATTCGAGAAGCTTCGTCAGAAGGGCGGACATCACGCGCAGCCGCCCGGACAACGCCTCGAGCTCGACCAGTTTTCGCTCGGCCAGCCCGCGCCACCGGCTCTGTCCGAACTCCGTCACCAGCTGGCGGACTTCGGCCAGGCTGAATCCGGTTTCCTGGGCCATCCGGACGACGATGAGCTGGTCGAGAGATCTCTCGTCGAAGACCCGGCGCCCGCTCCGGCGATCGGCTTTGGGAATCAGGCCCTCCTGCTCGTAATACCGAATTGCCGACGGGTTGACGCCCGCGGCGCGGGAAAGCTCGCCGATTCGCATGGTCAAACCCCTTGACTTAAAGCTTACTTGAAGTCGTACCTTCGCGGGTGAAAGGAGAAACGCAAATGACACGGGGACTCTTGATGGCATCTTTCTTCCTGATCGCGGGCGGGGAGGCTTCCACGCCCGCGCCGAAGCCGCTGGTCTGCAATCTTCAGGCGATGAGCGCAGCCGAGCTCGACCGGCATCGCCTTCTCGGGGCGAAGCTTCGGGACGCTCTGGTGTCGACGCGCGAGCTCAAGGACGGTTACGAGCTGACCCTGGACCTTTCCCGGCCCGCTCCGGACGCCAAGGGCCTGCCCTTCTGCGTCGTCGAAGTCGCGCAGTGGGTCGACCAGGAGTCGCGGTGCTGCCCGTTCCTGGAGTTCGGGATCGATGTCCGAGGAGGGAGTCCGATCACGAAGCTCCGCCTGACCGGACCCGAAAACGCGAAGGCGTTCCTGAAGGAACAGCTTCCGATCGCGCACGCCGCGGCGCCGTAGCCGAGCCGGCCGGATTTCCGGCCGAAGGGAACGCCTCTTCTATCGCGCATTCCCGCAGGTCGCTTCCGGCGGGAAGTCCGCCGAAGCGCCGCTGCCGCGTGCGGAATTCGGCGATGGCCTCCGCCAGATCGGAGGCGCGGAAGTCCGGCCACATCCGGGGCAGGAAGCAGAGCTCGGCGTAGGCGCACTCGAAGAGCAGGAAGTCGCTCAACCGGCGCTCGCCGCCCGTCCGGATCAGCAGGTCCACGTCAGGCGCGGAGTCGGTGCCGCAGGCGGATCCCAGGCGTGTTCGAAACGCGGGGAGGCCCGCTTCGCCCGGCGCCGAGGGAGTCTCCGCCGCGCTGACGATGGCGCCCCGGGCGGAGTAGTCGATGGCCAGGCGCAGATGAAGCCGCGTGCCCTCGGCGGTCACGGCTTCGCAGGCCTCGATCGCGGCAAGAAGCGCCCGGGGCAGCCGGTCGCGCCGGCCGATGACCGAAAGGCGGATCCCGTTGTCCGCGAGATCGGCCTGCTCGGAGCGCAGGTAGCCGCCGAAGAGGCGCAGAAGGGCGCCGACTTCCTGCCGCGGCCGCTTCCAGTTGTCGCAGGAGAAGGCGAACAGAGTCAGAGTGGTGATGCCGAGCGCCGGCGCGGCCTGCACCGTGCGGCCGACCGCCAGGGCGCCCCGGCGGTGCCCCTCGGCCCGTCTCATCCCGCGGGCAGTCGCCCAGCGCCCGTTGCCGTCCATGACGATGGCGACGTGGAAGAGTCTCTTCGTCTCAGCCGGAGCGCCTGAACCCACGAATCCTCCCGCCAGCCGGATCACCGTCACGGTAACACCCTGGTCCTGGCGCTGTCAAGTACTTTGCATTATGAAGTAGATCGAGCGGCAGATTGTCCCGCCCGCGAACCGGGTTCCCGGCGGCTGCGATTCGGGAGCTTCGATCGGAGGCGAGGTCTGTGGATCTTGGCGGGAGAGCGAACAACCGGTCGAGCTGAGATAACAGGGGAGGCCGCCACACTACTCATGTCAGAGAAAGGAACGACCATGGACGAGACGAAGTCGCAGGATCGCGAAACCATTCCGTTGCAGGATCTTCTGGAGAAGACCGCCGACTTCCAGGGCGGCGAGACCGTAAAAGGAGGCGATCCGGCGAGGGGGAAGGCGGACAGCAGCGATTCTCAGGTCATAAAGCACACCGACAAGGCCACTCCGAGACTTCGCGAAAGCTGACGGGACCCCGGCTCCCAAGCACCTTTCCGGCAGGGCTGCGCAAAGAGGCGCCCCGGGAGACCGCAAAGGCCCTAGAGACGCCAGGCCACCGACGCCGATCGGGGAGATTCCTTCCGGGCGGACCCGGGGCCTTCGTGATTTACTCGACTCGGATCGGCGGGCAGGTGGATCCGAAGCGGACCAGCTTCAGAGTCTTCCGATCAGGACCGCCGCCCGAGGATCCACTTCCGGCACCACGGTGCCGGGAACGCGAGGCGATCCGGTCATCGAGGTGCACGATGGACAACCCCTTGGAGCGCACGGTTTCGCT
>DATFTF010000335.1:0-2047 GCA_035262245.1 Thermoanaerobaculia bacterium | reverse complement strand
ATCGCCATTGACCGGATGTAGAGGTAGTCGCCAAGTAACACCGTGACGTCGTTGCCCCAGCGCGAGTGCGCGGCCAGACGTCCCCGGCGCGTCTCGGCGTCGTCGATGATGTCGTCGTGCACGAGCGTGGCGGTGTGGATGAACTCGATCACCGCCGCGTAGCGCACGTCCTTTTCTCCCTCCTCGTAGTCCAGGAGGCGCGCCGAGAGCAGGAGCAGCGCGGGGCGGATGCGCTTGCCTCCGCCGGAGCCCAGATAGGCGCCGATCCGGTCGATCGTGCGGATGGGGGAGCGGAAATGGTCGAGCAGCTCCTCCTCGACGCGGGCGAGCTTGTCGGCGATGAGCTCGTAGGCGCGCGCGAAGCGCGGATTGGCGCGGGGGAGGATGGCCATGGTCCTGCGATCTCCTACTATCGTCTCAACGGTAATTCGTGAATTGCAGGGGAAGGCCGAACTCCCCTCCCTTGAGCATCGCGATGACCGTCTGGAGGTCGTCCTTGTTGCGGCCGGCGACCCGGACCTGGTCCGACTGGATCGACGCCTGCACCTTGAGCTTGCGGTCCTTGATGGCTTTGACGATCTCCTTGGCCTTCTCCGTCGGGATCCCCTGCTGGACCTTGACCGTCTGGCGGACCGTTCCGCCGGCGGCGTCCTCGACCTTCCCGAAATCCAGCGACTTGATCGCCACTCCGCGCTTGACGAGTTTCCCCTCCAGGATGTCCACCACCGACTTGAGCTTGTGGGCGTCGTCGGAGGTCAGCGTCAGGGTCAATTCCTTCTCGTTCCATTCGATCTTCGACGCGCTGCCGCGGAAATCGAAGCGGGTGGCGATCTCCTTGGAAGCCTGCTGGACCGCGTTGGAGACCTCCTGCAGTTCGACGCGGGACACGACGTCGAAGGAAAACTCCTGGGCCATGGGGGCATTCTATGGTGAGGAATCCCGGGTCCAGCGCCCCATGTCCGAAGGGGCATGAGCCCCCTCGAATGTCGGACGCTGATCCGGAGCCTAGTTTTCGATGACGCGCGTTCCCTTCGGTCCTGCGATCCGATAGTCCGAATCTGGCCGGGCCTTCTCGCGCCGCCACCCGGCGAATTGGAACTCGGTGCGGTTGCCGGCTTCGTCCTCGTACGACAACCGGGGGACCGTGCCGTCGGCGGCGACGGTCAGGGAAAGCCGGGAGAGCTCCGGCCGCGCCGCCCGGGGCTTCAGGAGCAGGCGGACGGCGCCCGAGGCATCCGGCTCGACGGCGACCTCGTAGCTCGCGGACAGCCCCGAGGGATCGGTCAGAAAGAGCACCGGGAGCCTGGCCCGCTCCTGGGCGGAGAGCTTCTGGATCGTGAGCTGCTTGTCCTCGGGAGCGTAGAGGCGAGCCTCGCCGGAGTCGTAGGTGAAGGTCTTCTTCTCCGGGAGGGTGTAGTCGAAACGCAGCCGGTCGCGGCTCTGGATCCAGATCTCTCCGGATTCCTTCTGAGGCGTCTGAAATCCGGCGGCGGTGTAGAGGTGGGTGAAGGACGCGGCGTGCGCGGCGCCGTCGACGTACTGGGACTGGAGGCGCGAAAGGACTGTCTGCGCTTCGGGAGACAGAGGGGCTGGAAGGAAGAGCAGGGGAACAAGAAGGAATCGGGTGATCGGGCGATCGGGTGATCGGGTGATTTTGGCGGACTGGACTTGCCGAGCCGACATCGCCAGATGACCCGATCGCAAGATCACCCGATTCTCAATGGCGGAAGTGCCTTCGCGGCGCCTGGAGAAACGCGATCTGGCGATCGTCGGCCGCGGCGATGATCTCCTGGTCGCGGATCGATCCGCCCGGCGCGACGACGGCGGTGACGCCGGCATCGGACAGAACGTCCAGGCCGTCCCGAAAGGGGAAGAAGGCGTCGGACGCGGCGGCGCAGTTGACGATCGGCAGGACCGGCTTTGTCGCCGCGAGGCGGCAGGCGTCCACGCGGCTCATTTGGCCCGCGCCGATGCCCACGGTCTGCCGCGCGTTGGCGAGCACGATGGCGTTGGACTTCACGCGGCGAACGACCTTCCAGGCGAGCTC
>DATFTF010000334.1:0-4542 GCA_035262245.1 Thermoanaerobaculia bacterium | reverse complement strand
GACCACGCCCTGGAAGCGCCGGCGCTCCTCGCGGTCGCTGACGTCCGCCAGCATCTCCATGGAAGCACGGATCGAGGCCAGAGGGTTCTTGAGCTCATGGGCCAGGTCCGAGGCGAAGGTCTCGAGGTGGCGCACGTGCTCCTCCAGCCTGCGGGTGAGGGTCTCGAGGGCCCGCGCCAGATCGCCGATCTCGTCGCGGCGACGCAGCACACGAAATCGCCGCCGGAGCCGGCCCTGGCGATCCACGATGGCTTCGGCCTCGTCGCGCAGCCGGCGAATGGGCCCGGCGATGGTAGCGGAGACGAAGAGCGAGAGCACCAGCGCTGCGAGCAGCGAGACTGCGCAGACCTCCGCGATGCGCAGCCGGATCGCGTACAGATCCTGCAGAATCCGATAGCTCGACTGGCTGACGACGACCGCTCCGACGACACGGCCTGCGCTCTCGACCGGGAGCGCGCTCGAGAGCGTCACCGAACGCTGGCCGGGGCTGACCCGCGTGGCGCGGCCGTACCGTCCGGCCAGAGCGGCGCGCACCTCCTTGCCGTCGAGGCGGCCCGGGGTCTCCGCGGCTCGGGGCTCGGCCGCCGGCTCCGGCGGCAGAAATCGCCGGTACAGGTCGTAGAAGAAGGCGCCCACACGGTAGAGGGCGCTGCGGCGAACGGGCCCGGCGCCCGCGGGAGGCGCAGCCGGGGCCGGTTCGGCCTGCCCGTGCGGCGCCCGGCGGCTGGTGTCGGCGAGGATGTTGCCCTGGGGGTCGACGACTCGGAGCCGCGCCTCGGACCGGCGGCTCAAGCGCGCGAGCATCCGCTCGACGTCTCCTGCCTCGAGCTCTCCGCGGCCCGACAGCGCTGCGGCGAGAACTCGTCCCTGCTGGACCATCGCGCGCTCCTGGGCCTCCAGGAGCTGCTTCTCGTAGATGTCGAGATAGAGGAATCCGGCCACGGGAAGGAACACCAGCAGCAGGTTGAAGAGGAGGAGACGGAGGGAAATGGACCGGAAGAATTGATTCATTGAATCATGGACTCATTGATTGATTGGGGCGAAGCGGTTGCTTTCCGGTTCAATCAGACGATGCATCAATGGATCAATGAATCAATCCTTTTCCTGCCACCTGTACCCCAGCCCGTGCACCGTGTCGATGCTCGCGAACCTGGCGTCGCGCTCCTCGAACTTGCGCCGCAGGCGCTTGACGTGGCTGTCGATCGTGCGCTCGGAGACGTAAGCGTCGTTGGGATAGGCCTCTTCCATGAGCTGCTGGCGCGTCTTGACGTGCCCGGGATGGCGGGCCAGCGCCTGGAGCAGCAGGAACTCGGTCACCGTCAGCGCGACCGGCTCGCCGTTCCATCGGGCGAGGTACCGCAGGCCGTCGAGCTCGAGCAGGCCGGCGCGGACGATCTTCTCCTCCTCGCGGCGCGCGGGATCGCGTGACAGGGCCGCCCGGCGGAACAACACCTTGATGCGCGCGGCGAGCTCCCGGACCGAGAACGGCTTGCAGAGGTAGTCGTCGGCTCCCAGCTCCAATCCCAGGACACGGTCGAGCTCCTCGTCCTTGGACGTGACGAAGATGATCGGGAGCGACTCCGACTGCGCGCGGAGCTTGCGGCAGAGCTCGCGCCCGTCCATGCGCGGAAGGAGAATGTCCAGGACCGCCAGGTCGGGCAGCTGCTGCCGGAACGCGTTCCAGGCTTCCATGCCGTCGGCGTACGTGTTGACCCGGTAGCCCTCGCGCTTCAACGCGAAGGCGACGGTCTCGCGAATGTTCTTCTCGTCTTCGACGATCGCGACGATCTCGCTGCGTGGTTCTCTCACTGCGCGCTCCGTTTTCTGGCGCATCGAGTGTAACGCCGCCGGCGGCTGCCTTACTTCCGCCACGATCTTCCCGGAAAACGCCTTTTTGCGGCCTGCGCCGATCCGCGCCGGCGCGGTGTCCTTGGCTTCCTGGAGGTGCGGTCATGAGTCGCGAGCGTGTTCGGGCGTCGGCCACCCGCAAGGTCGTGCGTTTTCTCCTGATGTTCTGGCTGGCTGCCCACGGCAAGGCCCGGCAGCTCACCGACACGAGCCCGCCCGTGCGGATAGACCAGGTGAAGTCGGGGACACTGCTGTTGTCGACGGACAAGCCCGGCGTGTTTCTTCCGGCGCCGGCGCTCGACACGGACGTCTCAATCCGCGTCACCGGAATCGTCGCCCGGGCCAGCGTTCGCCAGAAATTCGCCAACTCCTCCAGCGACTGCGTCGAGGGGGTGTACGTATTTCCGCTTCCGGAGGGGTCGGCGGTCGATCGGATGCGCCTGACGATCGGCCAGCGGGTCATCGAAGGGGAGGTGCGGGAGCGCGAAGAGGCCAAGAAGGTCTATGAGCAGGCGAAATCGGAAGGGAAGAAGGCCTCCCTCGTCGAGCAGGAGCGCCCCAACATCTTCACCGCCTCCGTGGCCTCGATCGGTCCGAACGAAAGCGTGGAGATCGAGATCGAGTATCAGGAGACGCTGCGCTACGACGCCGGCAAGCTCGAGCTCCGCTTTCCCATGGTCGTGGCGCCCCGCTACATTCCCGGCGCGCCGCTCGCGTCTGCGGCCGCCGTGTCCGCTCCCGGCGCCGCCCTTCCCGCGGCGAGCAAGGGAATGGGGTGGGCTCCCAATACCGACCGAGTCCCCGACGCCGAACGCGTGACGACGGCGGTGATGCGGCCCGGCGAATCCCGGGTCAATCCGATCCGGATGCGCGTCGAGCTCTCGCCGGGCGCTCGCCTGCGGCGGCTGGAGAGTCCCACACATTTGATCCAGGCCACCGCGGGCGGCGAGACCTCGTACGCGGTGACCGTCGGCGACGCCAGTCTCGCCGCGGACCGGGACTTCGTGCTCGATTGGGAGCCGGACCTGGCCGACCGGCCTCGCCCCGCCCTCTTCACCGAGAATCGGGACGGGGAGATCTTCGCGCTCCTGGTGATGCTGCCGCCGGATGCCTCCGCGGCAAAGGCCGTCCGTCTTCCCCGCGAGACCGTCTTCATCATCGACACCTCCGGCTCGATGTACGGCCCTTCCATCGACCAGGCGCGGCGGTCGCTGCTTTTCGCGCTCGACCGCCTGCATACGGAAGACCGCTTCAACGTCATCGAGTTCAACAGCGTGATGCACCGCCTGTACGCGGAGAGCCGCCGCGCGCTTCCGGACGCGGTTTCCGAGGCCAAGCAATGGGTTTCGAAGCTCGAGGCCGGAGGCGGCACGGAGATGCTGCCGGCCCTCCAGGCGGCTCTGGAGGGGGCCGAACCGGGCGCCGATTCTGCGGAGGTGCGCCAGGTCGTGTTCATCACGGACGGCGGCGTGGGCAATGAGGACGAGCTCTTCCGCTACATCCGCGATCACCTCGGCCGGAGCCGGCTCTTCACCGTCGGCATCGGCTCGGCGCCGAACTCGCACTTCATGACCCGAGCCGCCGAGTTTGGCCGGGGCACCTTCACCTACGTCGGCAATCGCGCGGAGGTGGAGGAGAAGATGGGCGGCCTCTTTCGCAAGCTCGAATCTCCGGTCCTGACCAACGTGCGTCTGGCCTGGGACGACGCCACGGCGGAGGCCTGGCCGGACAAGATTCCCGACCTCTATGCCGGCGAGCCCCTGGTCGTGACGGCCCGCCTGTCGCGGGCTTCGGGAACCGTGACCGTTTCCGGAGACCGGTCGGGCGAGACCTGGAGCGAGCGCGTGCCGATTGCGCTTTCGTCCGGAGAACGCGGCATCGACCGCCTGTGGGCCCGCCGCAAGATCGCCGCTCTCATGGACCGTTCCGTGGGATCGGCTCAGCCGGCCGAACGCGATCAATTCAAGCGCGAAGCGATCGAGGTCGCGGTGCGGCATCACCTCGTGTCCGCTCTCACCAGCCTGGTCGCCGTCGACATGACGCCGACGCTGGCCCGGGGCACCGTCTGCGTCTCGCGCCCGATTCCCGTGCACTTGCCGGCGGGATGGGACTACGGCCACGTGTTCGGCGAGGCTCCTCAGACGGCAACGCCCGGGAGGCTCTATCTGCTGATCGCCTTCGCCGCGGCCGCTCTGGCTCTCCTCCTGCGCGCCGGTGCGGGCGGGAGCCGGCCATGAGCCGCCTGGCGGTCCGAGGCGCGTCCGGAGCGCTGGCGCTGACTGCGCTTCTCTTCTTCGGCCGGGGCGTGTGGATCTACGCCAAAGCCTCTCTGGCGCAGATCCTTTTACGCCGGGCTTGGGCCAGGACGGTCCAGGGCGGAAAGGAGGTTCGGCCGTGGCCCTGGGCCGACACCTGGCCCGTCGCCCGATTGCGGTCGCGCCGGCTGCGCGAGGACCTGATCGTGCTGGCGGGCGCGTCGGGGCGCACGCTCGCCTTCGGCCCCGGCCATCTAGACGGCACGGCCGATCCGGGAGCGGACGGCAACTGCGTGCTGTCGGCGCATCGCGACACGCAGTTCGCATACCTGCGGAGGCTGGAAGCGGGCGACCCGGTGGAGCTCGAGACGCCGGACCGCCGCCGGCACATCTACCGCGTCTTCGATCGGCAGGTTGTCCATAAACGCCAGGTCGGCGT
>DATFTF010000333.1:0-2663 GCA_035262245.1 Thermoanaerobaculia bacterium | reverse complement strand
CCGGCCCTCACCGTGGCGACCAGGGGAGCACCGACGAACATGGCCAGGCCGAGGAAGACCAGCATCGCCGAGAGCCCCCACTCGGAGCTCCACAGATGCGCGAGCGGCAAGCGCCGGGTCACGGAAGCGCCGGGGTTCGCGGCGCGCGCATGCCTACTTCGCCTTAGCGATGTTCTTCAGCCAGATCTTGGCCGATCCGTAGTCCTCGACGACGATGGCCCCGGACGCGTTGGTCTTGACCTTGGCCGCCGGCGCGAGCTCGCCATGGCCGGCGTCGTTGTGATCGAGGACAAGGATCGCCACGGCGACGTCGTACCCGGTCTTGGGCTTGGCGTCGGGCAGGTGGGATCCGATGTGAAGCAGCGGCTCGGCGGTTACAACCGTGACCAGGCGGCCGGAACCGGTGGGCCGGGAGAAGGCGTAACGGATCGGTGCCTTGCGTTCCCCGACCTCCAGCGTGCCAAGATCCTTCATCTTGGACAGGGCATCTTTGACCGCCGGTGTCCCGCCGCTCTTGACCGCGCCCATGACGGCCTTCTGTTCCGCCTCCGACGAAAGCGCGTCGATCGCTATGCGTACCGGCGCCGTGTGGGTCTTGCCTTTCGACTTGGCCGACGCCGTGGCCGTGAACGCCTCGGGCGCCTGACCTCTCATCGCGGGAGCGAAGGCCGGGGCGATCAGCAGCAGAGCCGCGACGCAGAGCATCTGGACTCGATTCCTCATGACCCGTCTCCTCCTCCGCCGGGCATCCGGCGAACCTGACGTGCGCGCGCGGCATTCTATCCCGTCAAAGCCCGCCGCGAGGCGCCGGAAGTTCGCACTCCAAAATGCTTTCGCCCGGGCGCCGCCGGCGCGCAGATTACAATATATATATTGTTAGAACCGGAGTCCGGACGGATGCCTGGGACAGCGTCCCTGCCTTGGAGTCGCACGCCGCATGGGACCAAAGGCCAATGGTCGGCTCTCCCCCCATCTGTTAGCGTGCCGACCAGCGCGAAGCCCCTGGCTCGGTCGCGGCGTGGTCGAGGAAGAGTGTCTGCGTATGAGCGTGAGAGAAATCATCCGGAAGTCGCACGAGCTCGCCAAGCAGTTCCGGGTCGCCGACGGCAAGGGTTTCCGTCTGAAGGACGTCGATCCGGCGAGCACTCTGGATTTCGGGACAGAGGACAAGCCGCGGGCGAAGGAAGCCCTGGTCAACGGCATCGCCGCGCTCGCCGAGCTTCAGGACAAGCTCTATGCCCAGGATCGCTGGGCCGTCCTGCTCATCTTCCAGGCCATGGACGCGGCGGGCAAGGACGGGACGATCAAGCACGTCATGTCCGGCGTGAACCCGCAGGGATGCGAGGTCGTCTCCTTCAAGTCGCCGTCGGCGGAGGAGCTCGACCACGACTATCTCTGGCGCTGCTTGAAACACGTTCCCCAGCGAGGCCGGATCGGCATCTTCAACCGCAGCTACTACGAGGAGACGCTCGTCGTCCGCGTGCACCCGGAGATTCTCGCGGCCGAGAAACTTCCCCCGAGCCTGGTGGGAAAGAGCATCTGGAAGAAGCGCTTCCAGGACATCCGCTGCGTCGAGCGGTACCTGACGCGCAACGGCGTCGTCATCCGCAAGTTCTTCCTGCACGTCTCCAAGGAAGAGCAGAAGAAACGCTTCCTCGAGCGTCTCGAGAATCCGGATAAGAACTGGAAGTTCTCCAGCAGCGACGCGAAGGAGCGCGAGTGCTGGGACGACTACCAGGAGGCCTACGAGAGCACGATCCGCAACACGGCGACCAAGGGAGCGCCCTGGTACGTCGTGCCGGCCGACAACAAATGGTTCACGCGCGTCGTCGTCGCCGCCGCGATCGTCGACACGCTGGGGTCGCTCGATCTTCGGTATCCGAAGGTCGACAAAGGGAAGATGAAGGAACTCGCCGAGGCCCGGCGGATTCTGGCCGGCGGAGATCGGTCGTGACCGGCGCCGGCAGGAGGTGTCTATGAGCGCGGAGGTGGTTGTGAGCGTCAAAGAGCCGGGCTCGCGCCGATTCGAGCGCGCCGTCGTCGCGGTGGCGATCGTTCTGCTCGCGATCGGCTGCTATCTGCTTCTTCGCCCCTTCCTGATCGCCTTTCTCTGGGGAGCCATCATCTCCGTCTCGACGCGAGGCCTGTATCACCGCGTCGTCCGGCTCGTCCGCGGACGCCGGACCCTCGCGGCGACCCTGACCAGCTTGCTTCTGGTGGCCGTCCTTCTCGTTCCGATCGCGGCACTCGCCGTCAACGTGGCTGCCCAGATGCCGGCGCTCGCCGGGCGCTTCAATCAGATGCTCGATGGCGGGCTGCGCGAACCCCCCGCATGGCTGGCGGGGGTGCCTCTCATCGGCAAGGCGGCGACCGCGCAGTGGCGGGAGTTTGCGGCCCATCCGGAGCTGCTCCGCGAGAAACTGCGCCCGTACCTGAGGCCGCTTAAAGACTTTCTGGTCGCGGCCGTCAGCGGCGTCGCCGTCGGCGTCCTGCAGTTCGCGCTGGCGCTCTTCATCTCTCGGCTCCTGTATGTGCAGGGAGACCGCTTCGCCGCGACCGTCGATCGCATCGCCTTCCGCCTCGGCGGCGAGACGGGACGCCGGCAAGTGAAGGTCGTGCGCTCCACTGTCAAAGGCGTCTTCAAAGGGGTCCTGGGAACCTGT
>DATFTF010000332.1:0-3681 GCA_035262245.1 Thermoanaerobaculia bacterium | reverse complement strand
CCTGAAGGCCGGCGCGACGCTGAGGGCGGCAATCGCGGTCGAGCGCTACGCGGGCGGCGTCCCCGCCGGGGTGAAGGTCTCGGCGCAGCTCTTCCGCGTGCGGGCGGAGTCACCGCAGTGGATCGAAGACGCGGGCATGGGCGAAACGGGGTCGGCCACGACCTACGGCTGGGACTTGAAACCCGCCGCGGGCTCGGTCGCCGTTCCCTATCCGGTCGCAAGCGTGGACGACCTGGAGCTCGACTCGGAGGGCAAGGCGAACCTCGTCCTCCAGCTGCCGGAAACTCTGCCCGGCCCGCCCAACTACGACTACAGCTTCGTCCTCCGTCTCTTCGGGCAGGATCCCGACGGAAACAGCGCGAGCTTCTCCAAGACGTTCCTGGACGTCCGCAGCGAGGTCGTGGCCCTCGCGCGCATGTCCTCGGTCTACGCCGACCTCGACCATCCCGCCCGGCTCTCGATCCGCGCCGTGTATCCGTCGGGCAAGCCCTACGGCAAAGTGAGCGGCTCGATCGCCTGGACCCTCACGCCGTACAAGCGGCCGCCGGTCGAGCGGTCCACGCCGTTCTCGACCGCAGACGACGGGCGCTTCTCGGTTCCCGTGTCGCTCGACGCGCCGGGGAGGCTCGACGCGGTCGTCACGCTCCATGACCGTGTCGGGCGCCCGACCTCCACGGAGGCGACGATCGTCGTCGCGCCGCGCGAGCCGGGAGCTCCTATTGTGGACGTCCCGGAGATCACGGTCCTTCAGGAGGCGAGCACGTTCGCTCCCGGCGACACGGCCCGGGCCCTCGTTCTCTTCCCCGACGGATGGGGCGAGCAGGGCAAGAACCGCGGCCGTCTCCACGTGACGATCGCGGGCCGCAGGATCTTCGAGCATCGCGTGCAGCCGGTCGAGGGCCTCTCGGCATGGATCACGGTGCCGATCCTTCCGGCCTACGGCACCGCGGCGTACGCCGTGATCGGCTATCCCGACTCGGTCCGCGGATGGATGGAACGCACGTGCACGCTGCGCATCCCGCCGCGCGACAAGGCGCTGTCCGTGGCCGTGAAGCCGCAGCTTCCCTTTGTCCAGCCCGGCCAGCGAGAGGCCTTGGCGCTGCGCGTCGTGGACGCCTCGGGCCGGCCCGTGGAGGCGGAGGTGTCCGTCTCGGTCGTCGACAAAGCGGTCCTCGCGCTCCAGCCGGAGTTCCGGCCGTCGCTGCTGGCGTTTTTCTATCCTTTCGAGCGCCTGAACCTGATGACCTTTTACAGCCGCGAGTTTCAGTCTTACGGCTACGGAGAGCGGCTGGCGCGCCTCTATCGCCCGAACTTCTGGATGGCCGCGACCAAGCCGGACAAGAAAGACAGCAAGGAAGAGGACACCGCTTACTGGAGCGCGCACATCCTGACCGACGCGGACGGCCGCGCGTCCGTCGCGTTCCGTTTACCCGCGAACCAGACGACCTGGAGCGTTTCGGCGGTCGCCGTCGATACGCGCGGCCGCTTCGGCGAAGGCGGCGCGGAGTTCGGCACGAACGCGAAAGTCACGTTCGCGCTCTCGGCGCCCCCATTTCTACGCGCCGGCGACCAGGCCGCGGTCCGCCTCCTCGTCGCCAATCAGGATCACACCACGCGTGACGTCCAGGCGACAGTCGCGCTCCCGTCCGGCCTCGCTTCGACCGCACCGCCCGCCGTCGCCGCGCGTCTTCAGCCAAGAGGCGAAGTCTCCGGCGGCGGCACAATCGCCCTCGCCGCGGTCGATCCTTCCGGAGCCGCCGCGCTTAAGACCACGCTGACGTCGGCCGGAGACACGCAGCGCTTCGAGACCTCGCTGCGGACGCTCCCGGCCAGGGTCTCCTTTTCAGAGACCCGCGCGGTTCAGCTCGGTGCTACGGTGCTCTCTCCGCCGGCCGAAGGCGAGTCGGTCCGCGAAATCCGCGTCTTCGCCACCAACAGCCTGACCGCGACCATGGTCCCGGCCTTGCGATGGCTCATGGCCTACCCGTACGGCTGCGCCGAGCAGGTCACGAGCGAGACCGTGCCGAGCCTCCTCGTGCGCGACCTCCTCGATCCCAAGTCCGGTCCGGCCTCGCCCGAGGAGGAGGACATGCGGAAGAACGCGATCGGGTTCGCCGCAGCGGGCGTGGCCCGACTCAAGACGCTGCAGAACCTGAACGGCTCGTACGTCTGGTGGCCGGGCTCCGGCAAGAGCGATACGACCATGACGGCGATCGTGCTCGAGCTGCTGGCGTCCCTCGACGACCGAGAGACGCTCCAAAGCCTGGACGCCGTGCGGTCGCTCGGCTGGCTCCAGACGCAAGCGAACGACCGCGGCTCCTCGCTCGGCATCATGGTGACGTACATCGAGGCGCGCCTGACGGCGCTCGGGCTCCTGCCCGCGCCCGGGGGCTCGACCGACGCGATGCTTCGCTTTCAGGCCGAGTGGGTGAAGTCGCGAGGCACGACCCTCGACCGCGCGCTCTATCTGCTCGCAGTCAAGGCCTTCGAATTGAAGAACCAGCCGGATCTCGACCGCGCCGCCGAGGACATCGCCGGCCGGCTGGGAGACGACGTGCACGCACTCCTCGAGGGATCCGCCGACCCGCGCGCCTGGTCTCCGCTCTCCGGCGAGTGGCCGGCCTATCCCGGGCGCCTTCCCTCGACGCTCGCCGCCGCCGGGCACGCCCTCCACGCTTTCGGCCGATTGGATGCCGCGACGACCGAGCGCATCACGCGCCGCCTCCTCGACGGGTTCGACGGGAGCAGTTTCGGCTCGACCTTCGAGACGTCCGGCGTCCTGGTCCATTCCGCATGGCTCTTGCGGTCGGCCATGCGGGAGACGCGCGCGATGCCGCTGCCACGGCTGACCGCCGGCGGCAGGGGGATCGAGGCCGCGCACCGAACCGTCCGCCAGGCTCTCGGAGGGCTGGAGATCGTGATCGACCCGGCGGAAGCCGGGCGCGGACCGATCGTCGTGGCCGACGCCCCGAGCGATGCGATCCTGAAGGCGCGAATCACGCGGGAGGTCGCTCTGGAGAAAGCCTCGGCGATCACGGGCGGCTGGGGTCTTCAACGCGACTATTTCCGCCTGAACGGAAAGAGCGGCGCCCTGACCCCTCTGGAAGGCAGGGTCGCGATCGGCGATCTTGTGTACGTGCGCCTGAGCTTCCGGCCGCGCGCCGGAACGCTTCCGTGGTGGAGCTCGTCGTACTACGCGCTGACCGATACGATCCCGGCCGGATTCTCGGTGGTCGCAGAGGACAAGGTCTACGACGCGGCGCCGTTCCGGCTGGGTCTGCACGCCGCGGGGCAAGCGTCCCGCGACGTCCGGGATGACCGCATCCGCTGGACTTTTGCATTCGCCCGCCGTTGGATGGATCGGGCCTATCAGACCGGCTACGTGATGCGCGCCCGCTACGCCGGGGAATTCGCCGCCGGCGTGGCGCGCCTCGAGGATTTCTACGATGAGTCGCTATTCTCCCAGACGGCTTCTCGCGGTCTGGGCGTTGACCCTCTGCCCGATCGCCCGCGCCGCTGAAATCCGGTTCGCGGCGGACGTCCCGGTAGCCGTCGCGGCGCGGCAACGCGCGCTGGCCGATGAAGTCTGGCCGGCATGGGAGCGCCGGCTTGGGATCGAAGTTCCGCGGCCTTCGCTCGTCGTCGCCCTGGCTCTTCCGGAGGCGATGGCCGCGGATTTCG
>DATFTF010000331.1:0-8071 GCA_035262245.1 Thermoanaerobaculia bacterium | reverse complement strand
CCCGTGGACTTCCGCTCCGACCAGTTCTCGGTCGGGCTCATCCTCTACGAGATCGCGACGGGCCGCCGCGCCTTCGAGAGACCGACGCCCGTCGAGACGCTCTCGGCCATCATCCGGGAGGACCCCGAGCCGATCGCGGCGTCGAGCCCGGCCGCTCCGATCCCGCTGCGCTGGATCGTGGAGCGGTGCCTCGCCAAGGAACCCGAGGACCGCTACGCCTCGACCCGAGATCTCGCTCGGGACTTGAAGCAGACGCTCGACCACATGTCGGAGGCTTCCGTCGAGACGCCTGCCGTTGCGAAACCCGCGCGCCGTCGCCGGGTCGCCTGGGGCGCAGCCCTCGCGGCTCTCCTCGCGGTCGGCGTCGCGGATCTGGCGTTGCGGCTTCGAGCGGGTGCGCCCGCGCAGAAGAGGCCGGTTTCGTTGAAGCGCGTGACGTTCGGGCCGGGCCTCGAGGACGAGCCCTCCTTCTCGCCCGACGGGAAGTTCCTCGCCTACACGACCGACGAGCGGGGAAACCTCGACATAGTGGTGCTGCCGCTGGGCGGCGGAGAGCCCATCCGCGTCGCCGGCAGCGACGCCGACGAAGCGCAGCCCGCCTGGTCGCCGGACGGCTCCCGCATCGCGTTCGTATCGGCGCGCGACCACGGCGGGAGACTGGGCATGGCGCTCGCTGTTAACCAGCTCGAGCCCTACGTGAATACCAAGCTCGGCGACATCTTCATCGCTCCGGCTCTCGGGGGCACTCCAGTCAAGCTCGTCGAGGACGCCTACTACCCGTCTTGGTCGCCGGACGGCAAGCGCATCGTGTTCATGGCGGAGCGAGATGGGAAGTTCAGCCTCTGGACCATGCCGGCCGAAGGAGGAACGCCGTCCCGTCTGACGCGCGATGCGGGGTTTGACTATCAGCCGGCCTGGTCGCCGGACGGCCGGTGGATCGCATACGGCTCGGGGAATATCCCAAGCGCCGCCTTCAACCTGCGGGTCGTCGCGGCGTCCGGGGGAGCTCCGGTCGCCCTAACGAAGGACTTCGGATATGTCACGAGGCCGGCCTGGTCGGCAGACGGCAGAACCGTGTTCTTCTCCGGCGAGCGCAGTGGAGTCCTGAACGCCTGGAGGGTCGCGTTTGCTGCCGGACCGCCGAGCCCGGCCGAGCCCGAGCGTCTCACGCTCGGGCAGGGCCAGGACGCAAACCTGTCCACCAGCCGCGACGGCAGCAAGCTCGCCTTTGCGGCCGTGCGAAACGACTTCAACATCTGGGAGCTGACGGCGGACACGGGACAGCTTCGGGCGGTGACGTCCGGAGCCGGTAACGCCGACCATCCCCGGCCTTCTCCCGACGGGAAAATGCTCCTCGTTCAATCGAACCGCAGCGGACAGAACGCCGTCTGGACCGTGGATCTGAACGGGAAGTTCCTGTCCGAGCTCACGCCGGGCCAGGGCCGCAGCCCGGTGCCTCGCTGGTCCACGGATGGCCGGCGGATCGCCTACCTGCAGGAGGGCAAGATCCGGATCCAGTCGGTCGGGAGCATGAGTGCCCAGGACACCGGCCTGGAGGCCCAGTACCTCGACTGGTCTCCGGATGGGTCGAGGATCGTCTTCTCCACGCCGCCCGGCGAGATCCGGATGTATTCGGTTGCGGATGGGAAGACGAAATCGTTGACCTCCTCGAAGGGAGCCAATCCGAACTGGTCTCCGGACGGGAAATCGATCGCTTTCTACGCGCAGCGAGGGTCGATCCGCGAGATCTTCGTGATGCCTTCGGAAGGCGGAACCCCGCGCCAGCTCACGCGGGACGAAGAGGACTCCCATCCTGCCTGGTCTCCCCGCAACCCCGACGAGATCCTCTTCGTGCGCGACCACAAGCGCTTGGCGGTCGTGTCGGTTTCCACGGGGAAGGTCAGGTTCCTGCCTGGCTACTCGGAGGGCAGTTACATCCTCGAATACCCGAGCTGGTCGCCCGACGGCAAGCGCATCTATTTCTCGGTCTCCCGCAAGTCGGGCGACATCTACATCCTCGAAGGCTTTTGATCCGCCTCACGCTCAAGCCCGGCCGGGAGGCGTCGGTTCTGCGGCGCCACCCCTGGGTCTTTTCGGGCGCGGTGGCCGATGCCGTCGGGGACGGGTCGGACGGCGTGGCGGAGGTCGTGGATGCGGGAGGCCGGTTCCTGGCCCGCGGGGCCTTCTCTCCCGATTCGCAGATCGTGGCCCGCCTCTGGACTTTCGAGGACCGGGAGATCGGCGCGGCGCTTTTTCGCGAGCGTTTCACCCGGGCGCGCGCCTTGCGAGATCGTGTCGTGCCCGCGGGCACGACCGGGTACCGCTGGATCCATTCCGAGGGGGACCTCTGTCCAGGGCTGATTCTGGATCGCTACGGCGAGACAGCGGTTCTCGACCTTCTGACCGGGGGCGTCGAAACGTGGGAGGCCGATCTGGCGGAGGCCGTCCGGGACGTGTTCGCGCCCTCGCGCCTTCACGTCCGCCGAAGCGCCGCGGAGCACGACCGCCTCTCGCCCGTCAGGGCGGGCGCGGCAGCGGCTGGCCGCGAAACGCCGGCTTCCGATCTCGCGCCGTTCACGGAATACAATATAAAACTTGTTGCGGACGTCGCGGGCGGCCAGAAGACCGGGTTCTTCCTCGATCAACGCGAAAACCGGGCGCGCCTGGCGGCGCTCGCAGCGGGGCGGACGGTCCTGAACCTCTTCTCCTATTCCGGCGCCTTCTCGACGGCGGCGCTCACGAGCGGCGCGCGGCGGGCGGTCGACGTCGACGCCTCCGAGGCGGCTCTGCAGCTGGGGGCGGAGATCAGGCGCCGCAACGGCCTCTCGGCCGATCCGGCCGATTTCGTGCGCGCCGACGTGTTCGACGACCTGCGCCGGCGCACCGAGGCGGGAGAGCAGTGGGACATCGTCATCTCGGACCCGCCTCCCTTCGCCCGAAAGCGCGCCGACGTCGAGCGCGCGGCTCGCGGCTACAAGGACGTCAATCGCCTGGCGATGAAGCTGGTCGCGCCGGGCGGGCTGCTCCTGACCTGCAGCTGCTCGGGTCTCGTGGACGCCAATCTCTTCCAGAAGATCGTCTTCGCCGCGGGCCTCGAGGCACAACGCTCCTTCGCGCTGGTGGCCCGTCAGGGCGCGGGCGCCGATCATCCGGTCTCCCTGGAGTGCCCGGAAGGGGAGTATCTGAAGGGACTGTGGCTCGAGCGGCAGGACGGCTGAGAGATTTGTGATTTGCGATTGGGGCGGTCGGCTGTGCGGATAGCCATATTGGGTCCGGCGCCGCCTGACCGGGGCGGCATTGCGCACGAAACGGCGCGCCTCGTCGAAGAGCTCTCACGCCTGGCCGATGTCGAATATCTGACTTTCTCTCGCCCCTATCCGCGGTGGCTCGATCCGCGGCGGTTCGCGCACGATCCTCGCCTGCCCGCTGCGACGGCCACGCCCTCGCTCGACTACCTCTCGGCGAGCTCCTGGCGCGACACGGCGGAGCGCGTGCGGCGCTTCGCAGCCCATGCTCTGCTCGTTCCCTGGTGGACTTCCTTCTGGGGCCTTCCGGTGCGGGCGGTCTTTCGGCGGCTGGCTCGGATCGCCCCCTCCGCCTCCCGCGTCCTCCTCTGCCACAACCTGGAAGACCATGAAGGGAGCCTGGCGCGCAGGTTTCTGGCCCTCGGCGCCTTCGGAGCGGCCGACGCCTTCATCACGCACAATGAAGAGAATCGCCGGGAGCTCGAGCGGCGCTTCCCCCGACGGCCGGCGATGGCTGTTCCGCTGCCGGTCTTCGCGCCAGCCGCCGAGCGGACGGCCGCCCGGCGCGAGCTCGGCGTGGAGGGGCGGCTGGTTCTCTTTCTTGGGCTCGTGCGGCGTTACAAAGGCGTGGACACTCTGCTAGAGGCCGCGCCGCGCATCGTCGCGGAGACCGGCGCTTCGATCGCCGTCATTGGAGAAGTCTTCGCCGACGCCGGCCCTCTCGAACGGCGCCGCGCCGCGAGCCCGGTTCGCGACCGCATCCTCTGGAAGGACGAATACGTGTCGGAGGAGGAGATGGGCCGGTGGCTCGCCGCGTGCGACGTTCTAGTCCTGCCCTACCGGGAAATCTCCTCGAGCGCGATCGCCGCGCGCGGCATCGGTGCCCTGCGCCCGCTCGCCGCCGCCGCGGTCGGCGGGCTCGCGGAGGTCGTCGTTCCGGGCGTCACCGGCGAGCTCTTCGCCCCCGGTGACGCGGCCGGGCTGGCCGACGCGGTCGTGCGAATCTTACGGCGCGGGGAGTCCGCGTACGAGCCGGGTCTCTCGCAGGCCGCCCGCGCGATGGCGTGGCCGCGCTACGCCGAAAGGATCGTTGGATTCCTGGAGAGTCTTCGGGATCCCGGATTCGAGATTCGGGATTCGAAGTCGTCTTGAGCCCAGGAGCGAGACGAAAGGATTCAGAAAGAGACACCCTGGCTTCAATTTGAAACGCTGGGACGCGCGAGAGGCCTGCCCGTTCGAGGAAAGTCGCCGAATCGCAAAGACTTGCAGGCGTCTCCGCGCTGGCAAGGGTCCTGCTTTTCCAACGAACAATCGCGGGACGGGCCGTCTCAGAATCGGGCAGCTTTTTCGGAACACAGGAGGAACTTCCATGAATCGACGTGTCGTATTCCGGAGTCAGGCGGGTTTCACGCTCATCGAGTTACTCGTGGTGATCGCGATCATCGCGATCCTGATCGGACTGCTTCTTCCGGCGGTCCAGAAGGTGAGGGAGTCGGCGAGACAGATGGAGAAGAATCCGGAGAGGAATCCCAAGCTGCAGAGTCTGGCGACCAACCTCAATGGTTTCGCCGACGGTTCGGTGCGAATCGGGGAAACGACGGCGCTGCTCGCGGCAGAGGCCGCCAAGGGCGGCGAAGAGGGCTCTCTCGATCCGAAAGCGCTCCAGGGACTCTGCAACGATGTGCTGGCGAGCGACCGCCTGGCGCAGGCCTTGCGCGGTCAGATCAATGACCTTCTGGAGTCGGAACGCTTGAACGACCACGAGCGCCGGCTGGTCCTGGAGGCTCAGGATGGTCTGGCGATGTGGGGACGCGGAGTCGCTCAGTTCAAACCGGTCGTCACCAAGATCCTGCCGTGCGGCTCGCCCACCGGCGAGTCGGACGACGGCGTCGCGGCGTCGGTGGCCGGTTGGTGACCTCCGCGGGGTGAGGGTCCCTACAGTTCGGCGAGTCCGGCCTTCTCGATGGATGCGGGCGGCCGCGGGTGGTGGAGGGGACGTGATCACAGACGCTCCGCCATGACCCGCGCCGCTCACGTTCCTTTCGAATTCTGAATCCCGAATCCCGCCCCGTTTATACTCCCCCTCCCATGGATTTCGAGCTCACCGAAGAGCAGGAGATGCTCCGGGGCACCGTCCGCGAGTTCGCCGAGGAGGTCGTGCGCCCGCACGCCGCGGTCATCGACCAGACCGGCGAGTTCCCGCGGGACCTGTTCGCCCGGGCCGGCGAACTGGGACTGGCCGGCGTGTGCGTTCCGTCCGAGCACGGCGGCGCGGGAATGGACGTGGTGTCCTACTCCGTCGTGATCGAGGAGATTTCCCGCACCTGCGCGAATCTCGGCGTCATCCTCTCCGTCAACAACTCGCTGGTCTGCGATCCGATCGAGAAATTCGGCAGCGAGGATCAGAAGAAGAAGTTCCTGGCGCCGCTGGCGCGCGGGGAGAAGCTCGGCTGCTTCGCTCTGACCGAGCCCAACGCCGGATCGGACGCCGCCAACCAGCAGACCCGCGCGGTTCGCGAAGGGGAAACCTACCGGCTGAACGGGCAGAAGGTCTTCATCACCTGCGGCCAGGCCGCCGACGTCTGCGTTCTCTTCGCGATGACCGACCCGGAAAAGAAGACCCGCGGGATCTCGGCCTTTCTGGTCGAGGCGGACACTCCGGGGTTCGACCGGTCCCGCCACCAGGTCAAGCTCGGGGTCAACGCCTCCGGAACGGTCGAGATTTTCCTCTCCGACGTCCGGGTCCCGGCCGCGAATCTGCTGGGGCGCGAGGGGGACGGCTTCAAGATCGCCATGGCCACCCTCGACGGCGGTCGTATCGGCATCGCCGCTCAGGCGGTCGGGATCGCGCAGGAGGCTTACGAGGCGGCGGTGCGCTACTCCCGCGAGCGCCGGGCGTTCGCCCGCCCGATCTCCGACTTCCAGGTGATTCGCTTCTATTTGTCGGACATGGCCACCGAGATCGACGCCGCGCGCCTGCTGACCCGCCGAGCCGCGGCCGCGAAGGAGGAGGGCCGTCGGGGCGGGCGCTACGGGCTGGAGGCGGCGATCGCCAAGCTCTTCGCCGCCGAGATGGCGCAGCGCGTCACGACCAAGGCTCTCCAGATTCACGGGGGGTACGGCTACACCAAGGAGTATCCGGTCGAGCGCAACTTCCGCGACGCCCGCATCACCGAGATCTACGAGGGCACCAGCGAGATCCATCGGTTGATCATCGCGCGCGAGATCTTCAAGGACGCTGGACTATCCATTGGTTGAGAGGAGAAATTGAGAAGCAAGAATTAAGAACAGTGAGGGCTAACCGCCTCATTCACATTTCACAATTCACAATTCTCAATTCACAATTGTTATGCCCCAGACCCGCATGTTTCGCGACCGGATGGTCTCCATGGAGCAGACCCTGGAGCGCGGAGAGAAACATCTGGAGTTCCTCAAGGCCCTCTGCAAGGAGGTCTTTCCGGAGTTCGACTACCGCGAGCACGCCCTGGACCATGAGCGGGACCTGTTCCTGATGACCCTGGAGGCGCCCGACGGGCGCCGCAAGACGGTGGGCTGGACCCGCATGGTCCTCTTCGACACCGAGCGGCTGCCAACGCTCCTGGAGGATCCGAACTCGCCCCTCGGGATCCGGCTCAAGAGCTATCTCAAGGAGCGGTCGGCACGGCCGGAGATCGTCGTGACGTTCCGGCACCTCGAGGAAGGCTGGGTCGACACGCCCGAGCCGCGCCGCGATCGGCGCCGCCGCCGCGGCCGAGGACGCCAGCACGATCGGCGGGACGGGCAGGCGCAGGGCGGGAGACCGCAGCCCCCCGCGGCGCGTCGAGAGCCCCAGGGAGACCGTGCGGCGGCCGTGGCGGCGCGCCCGCAGAACGCCGGCGGGCTTCCGCGGCAGTCGGCCGGAGGGGAGCGGACCGCGGTGCCCGCCGGACAGGCTTCGGCTCCCGGCGAGGGCCGCCGCCGCCGCCGTCGCTTCCGGCGCCGCCGTGGCCGGGGAGGTGCCGCCGGTCCGCCGGCGCCCGCGCCGCCGCGCACATCATGAATTTCGCGTTGACCGAGGATCAAGAGCACGTGCGCGAGATGGTGCGGGAGTTCGCGGAGGCGGAGATCGCGCCCGGCGTGGCCGAGCGCGAAAAGCACGAGCGCTTCCCGAGCGAGGTGCTTCGCGGGCTCGCGCAGATGGGAGTCCTCGGCATGATGGTGCCCGAGCAGTATGGAGGCGCCGGCGTCGATGCGCTCTCCTACGTGCTGGCGATCGAGGAGCTGGCGAGGGTGTGCCCATCGACGGCGGTCATCGTCTCGGTCAACAACTCGGTCTTCTGCTACCCGGTGTGGAAGTTCGGAACCGAAGAGCAGAAGAAGAGCATTCTGACCGAGGTCGCCTCCGGGCGTTGCCTGGGCGCCTACGCCCTGACGGAGCCGCAGTCGGGCTCGGACGCCGCCAACCAGAAGACCCGCGCCGTGCGCGACGGCGACGGCTACGTCTTGAGCGGCGTCAAGGCCTGGATCACCAACGCGGGCGAAGCGCGGTGGTACCTGATCATGGCCATGACCGAGCCCGCCGCCGGCACTCACGGCATCACCGCGTTTCTGGTTTCCTCCGACGATCCCGGTCTTCGAATCGGCGCGGCCGAGGACAAGATGGGCCTGCGCGCGTCGCGCACCGCGGCGGTGTACTTGGACGACGTGCGGCTGCCCGCCGCGCGGCGGCTCGGCCAGGAAGGAGAAGGGTTTTCCATCGCCATGCGCACTCTGGACCATTCGCGCATCGGGATCGCCGCTCAGGGACTGGGCATCGCCCGCGCCTGTTTCGAAGCCTGCGTGGAGTA
>DATFTF010000330.1:0-6863 GCA_035262245.1 Thermoanaerobaculia bacterium | reverse complement strand
CCTGATGCGGCTGAGGCATCGAGCCCTCACCTTCGTCACCGGGCCGCCGGCCAACCACGACGCTTTTGAGCGGCGGCGAGGATTCACGGACGCCATACGGCTCAAGCCGGCAACGACCGCTCGCGAGGTGCCGGGAGATTTCCGCGAAGAGGCCGGCTATCGTGCCGCTTCGCGAATTCTGAAGGCGCGGCCGCGCTCGACCGCCGTCTTCGCCGCCAACGACGCCATGGCCATCGGCGTTCTGTGCGCCTTTCGGGAACGCGGGATCCGGGTCCCCGAGGAGATCGCGGTGGTCGGATTCGACGACATTCCGACCAGCCGGTTCATCACCCCGGCCCTGACCACGGTCCGCGTGCCGATCGCCGAGCTCGGGACCCGGGCGACGGCCCGACTCCTGCATGCACTGCGCGGAAGTGGCGGTTCTCCCGGCCGGCCCGAGACATTGCCGACCACCCTCGTGGTCCGGGCATCCTGCGGCTCTCCGCAGGGGAGAGCGGCCGGGCGGTCCTTTCCCATTGCCGCGCGGCCTCGAGACCGATCGCAATCCATGAACGACGTCGACGACTCGGCATCCGGAATTTTGATCGATTCCACTTCGGAATCCTGATCGAGGAGGGAAAGCGATGAGACTCAAAGTCCTGATACAAGCGGCAAGGGCAGTCCCGGTCGTCCTTCTGCTGGCCGGTCTCGGATCTCCGATTCTCCGAGCCCAGACGACCGCGGGGACGCTGCGGGGCACGGTGAAGGACGAAACCGGCGGCGTTCTGCCGGGAGCCACGGTCGAGGCCGTCAACGACGACACCGGATTCCGTCTGGGCGCCACGACCGGCTCGGGCGGCTTCTACAACCTGAGCGTTCCGCCGGGAATGTACACCGTCACGGCCACCCTTTCGGGCTTCAGCGCCGATTTGCACAAGGCCCGCGTCCTCGTGGGCCAAACGCAGGGTCTCGACTTCCAGTTGAAGCTCGCGGCGAAGGCCGCCGAGGCGGTCACGGTTTCGGCCGAAACGCCGGTCATCGAAACCAAGAGCAACGAGATCGCGACCAACGTCACCGAGCAGCAGATCGAGCAGCTTCCCCAGGACAATCGCAACTTCCTCGATTTCGCCGCGCTCGCTCCCGGGGTCCGATACAACGACTCGCCCCTCTCCAAGACCATTTCGTCCGGCGCGGTCGACGCCAACGCCGTCAACGTCTTCATCGACGGCACGAGCTACAAGAACGACGTCTTGACCGGCGGGATCGCGGGGCAGGACACCAGCCGCGGGAATCCGTTCCCGCAGAACGCGGTCCAGGAATTCCGGGTCGTCACGCAGAACTTCAAGGCCGAGTACGAGAAGTCCGCGAGCGCCATCGTCACGGCGGTCACCAAGTCCGGCACCAACGACTTCCATGGCGACGGCTTCGCGCAGTACCAGGACAAGTCTCTGGTCGCCGACGACGACTGCGCCGACACCGTCAACGGCCGCTGCGGAACCGGACACAATCCCGGCCACGAGAAGCCTGACTACACCCGCTGGCAGGCCGGCGTCGACATCGGCGGGCCGATCATGAAGGACAGGCTCCATTTCTTCGGCTCCTGGGAATACAACGACCAGAATCGGGCCAACAACGTCGCGGTCGGCTCCCAGATCGGCCTGGTCCCGGAGCCGTTGAAGTCGCAGCTGCTCTCCTTCCAGGGGAACATCCCGAGCCCCTTCAAGTCCAATCTCGCGTTCGGGAAGGTGTCCTGGCAGGCGGCGGAGTCGGATGTCGTCGACACCAGCGGCTTCTACCGCAAGGAGCACGAGATCCGCGACTTCGGCGGCCAGACCAGCGAGCAGAGCGCCAACAACATCGAGAACGGCGTCTGGAACGTTCAGCTCAAGAACACCTGGGTGTCGACCTCCTACATGTCGGAGACGACGACCTCGTACAACGACTACCGCTGGAATCCGCAGCCGGTCAATCCGGGCCAGATCGGCCTCAACTACGAGCAGGTCCTGCGAATCGGCGGAGGCAACAACCACCAGGACTTCGACCAGCGGCGCTTCACCTTCCGCGAGGACTTCAGCTTCCTGGACGTGAAGGGGTGGGGCAATCACGTAGTCAAGACCGGGGCCTACATCAACGTCAACGACTACAACGTCCACAAGTTCCAGAACGACAATCCGGAGTTCGACTTCAGCTCGTCGATCAGTCCGGACTTCAGCTTTCCCTACCAGGCCTTCTTCGGCTTCGGGAATCCAAACATCTCGGCGCACAACAACCAGTACGGCGTCTACGTCCAGGACGATTGGACGGTCAACTCGCGCTTCACCGTCAACCTCGGCATCCGCTGGGACTACGAGACCGACCAGTTGAACAACAGCTACGTGACGCCGGCCAACGTGGTCGCCGAGCTTTCCGGCAAGGTCCCGCCCAACTACTTCACCGACGGCTCGCAGCGCTCCACCTACTCCAACGAGTTCCAGCCCCGCGTCGGTTTCAGCTACGATCTCTCCGGCAAGGGGACCACGGTCCTCTTCGGCGGCTACGGGCGCTACTTCGACCGCGACACCTACAACTACGTCCTCGACGAGCGGTACCGCCTCCAGTACACGCGCCTCCAGTTCCTGTTCTCGGCCGACGGCCAGCCGCGCAACGGCGTGCCCACAATCATGTGGGACCCCAAATACCTTTCGGCGGACGGATTGCTGGGCTTAGTCGCAAGCGGAAACGGTCCCAAGCCCCAGGTCTTCCTGATCAACAACGACACCAAACCGCCGCGCACCGACGAGTTCTCCGGCGGAGTCCGGCAGCAGCTGGGACCGGTGGGTCTGTCGATCTCCTACGCCGGGTCCCGTTCCACCAGCGGGTACACGTACGTCTGGAACAACTTTCCGTGCTGCGTGCACCCGGCCCCCGATTTCGCCGAGATCCTCCTGTCCCAGGCCTCCAAGCGCGGCTGGTATGACGCTCTGCTCCTTTCGGCCAACAAGCCCTACACCGCATCCGACCACTGGGGGGCCACGCTCGCGTACACCTACAGCCACGCCACAGGCACCGGCGGGGACCTCTTCAGCCTCGATTACCCGAGCGTGTCCGCCTACCCGCGCCACCGCACGCAGTTCGACGAGCGGCATCGGATCGTGCTTTCCGGCATCGTCGGAATCCCTTGGGACATGCGCCTTTCGACGCTCATCACGCTCGGTACGGGAACCGGCTTCACCATCATCAACGGCGACTTCTTCGGGCCCGGGCTCTCCCAGGTCCTCCTCTACGACGGACACGTGAGCGGGACCTTCCCCTACCAGGAAATCGACCTGCTGCTTCAGAAGGACTTTCCCATCGGGCCGGCGCGGGTCGGCTTCAACGCCGGCGTCTACAACCTGACCAACCACGACAACCTCGACCCGGGCTCGATCGACGGATTCATTCCCAAGAACGGAACCAACCAGAACTTCGGGACCGCGGGAGCCCTCCTGACGCTGCCGCGGAGATTTCAATTCGGCGTGACTGTGGGGTTCTAGGGCGCGCACGGCCGTGCCGCGGCGCGAGGCCGGCTACGGCCGTCGGGGGGGCGGGCCTTGGTCCGCCCCTTCGACTCTTCTTGCGGCGCCCCTAGGCTTCGTCGCGCGCGCGGCCGCGGCGCTCCTTCTCGTTTTCACCGGCGCCTGCAGCACGCCGGCAGCGCCGCCGCGCCCCTCGCCGAAAGCCGCGCTTCCTCTCCGAATTGACGACTCCTCGACCGAACGTCTCCTCGATTCCGTCGAGCGCCGCACCTTCGATTTCTTCTGGGAGACGGCCAATCCCAAGAACGGGCTCATCCCGGACCGCTTCCCGACGCCGTCCTTCTCCTCGATTGCGGCTGTCGGCTTCGCCCTGACCGCCTATCCCATCGGCGTCGAGCGCGGCTACGTCTCGCGCGAGGCGGCGCGGGACAGGACGCTGACCACCCTTCGGTTCTTCGCCAGCGCGCCGCGGGGCGCGCAGCGCACCGGCGTCACCGGGCACTTCGGTTTCTTCTATCACTTCCTGGACATGGAGACCGGCCTGCGCTTCGAGACCATCGAGCTTTCCACGATCGACACCACGCTTCTTCTTTCCGGCGCGCTCTTCTGCGCTTCCTATTTCGATCGCGACGATCCGTCGGAGGCCGCCATCCGCAGCCTGGCCGACCGGCTGTACCGGGACGCCGACTGGACGGCCCTCGCGCCGCGGCCTCCTCTGGTGTCGCACGGATGGACGCCGGAGGAAGCATTCAATTCCTACGACTGGCGAGGCTACGACGAGGCGATGATCCTCTATATCCTGGCTCTGGGCTCCCCGACCCACCCGGTCGCGAGCGCGGCCTGGCCGGCCTGGACGTCCACCTACCGCTGGGCGAATTTCCAGGGACAGGACTACGTCACGTTCGCGCCGCTCTTTGGCTACCAGTACTCGCCGGTGTGGATCGACTTCCGGGGCATTCAGGACGCCTACATGCGCGGCCGAGGGATCGACTACTTCGAGAACTCCCGTCGCGCGGTCTATGCCCAGCGCGCCTACGCCGTGGAGAACCCCGAGGGATGGCGCGATTACGGCGCGGACATCTGGGGCCTGACCGCCTGCGATGGACCGGTCGACGGCGATTTCACCGTCGACGGCCGCCGGCGCACCTTTCATACCTACTGGGCGCGGGGCGTGGCCCCGGGCGATCGCCGCGACGACGGCACGATCGCACCGACCGCCGCCGCCGCCTCGCTCCCATTCGCTCCGGAGATCGTGCTTCCGGCCATCGCGGAGATGGAGCGGCGCTACGGAGAGAGCCTCTTCGGCCGTTACGGATTTTTCGACGCCTTCAATCCGACCTTCCGCCTGGCGGTGCCCCTTCACCACGGGCGGGTCGTTCCCGGCATAGGCTGGGTGGACGGCGACTGGCTCGGCATCGACCAGGGACCGATTCTGGCCATGATCGAGAACGCCCGGACGGAGCTGGTGTGGAAGGCGATGCGGCACAATACATATATTGTGAGCGGCCTGCGCCGCGCGGGCTTCACCGGCGGATGGCTCGCCAGCGCGCCGTAGCCCGAGCCTTCGCCGCGGCGGCGCTCGTCGCCGCGGGTTGCGCGAATCGCCCGAACGATCGCCGCACGACGGTCACCTTCTGGGGAATGGGGCGCGAAGGCGAGGTCGTCCGCCAGCTCGTGGGCGATTTCGACCGGGCCAACCCGGACCTGCATCTGGCCGTCCAACAGATTCCCTGGACCTCCGCGCACGAAAAGCTTCTGACCGCCTTCGTGGGAAAGTCGACGCCCGACCTCGGTCAGCTCGGCAACACCTGGATCCCGGAGTTCGCCGCCATCGGCGCCCTGCAGAAGCTCGACGCCCACCTGGCCGGCTCCCGGGCTCTGGCCCCCGCCGACTTCTTCTCCGGGATCTGGAAGGGAAGCCTCTACGACGGCGCGGCCTACGGCATTCCGTGGTACGTCGACACGCGGGTCCTCTTTTATCGGCCGGACTTCCTCGCGCGGGCCGGCTTTTCCGAACCCCCTCGAAGCTGGCCGGATTGGCTGGATGCGATGCGCCGGATCCAGGCGTTTCAGGGAAGCTCCGGACATCCGATCCTCCTTCCCACCAACGAATGGGAGCAGGTCACCATCCTGGGCCTGCAGCAGGGCTCCGGGCTTCTCTCGCCCGACGGCACGCAAGGGGCATTCGGGCAGCCCCCCTTCGCGGCGGCCGCCGGCTTCTACGTCGGGCTCTTTCGGGCGGGACTGGCCCCGCTCGTGAGCTACACCCAGATCGGCAACGCCTATCAGGAATTCGCGCGCGGCACGATCGCGATGTGGATCACCGGCCCGTGGAACCTCGGCGAGTTTCGCCGGCGACTCCCGCCGGACCAGCAGAAACTGTGGGCCACGGCTCCCCTCCCCGCTCCGCAGGCGTCCGCGTGGCCGGGAACGTCGTTTGCCGGGGGCTCGAGCCTGGCCGTCTTCCGCGCATCACCTCGGGCCGGGGAGGCCTGGAGGGTCATCGAGTTCCTTTCCCGGCCGGCCGTGCAGGTCCGCTTCTACGCCCTCTCCGGCGATCTTCCTGCCCGCACCGCGGCCTGGGAGGACTCCGCCCTCGCCGCGGATCCCAAGGCCCGGGCCTTTCGCACTCAGCTCGAGCACGTGGCGCCCATGCCCCAAGTGGCGGAGTGGGAGCAGATCGCGCAGAAGATCCCCGAGGATCTGGAGCCCGCGATCCGAGGGCGCGAAGACATCGGCGCCGCGCTCGCGGCGCTGGATAGGGACGTCGATAACATGCTCGAAAAGCGGCGATGGATGCTCTCGCGGAGAAAGCCGTGAGGACCTCGCGGGCACTGCCGGGAGAGGCCCGGGCCGCGATTCTCTTCCTCGCGCCGGGGCTCTCGATCATCGGTCTCTTCTTCCTTCTTCCAATCGGCGCCTCGCTCCTGCTCTCTTTCACCGATTTCGACATCTACGCTCTGGCTGACCCGGCCAACGTTCGACTGTCGGGGCTCGCCAACTACGGCGCGCTCGTCCGCGATCCGCTCTTTTGGATCGCGCTGCGCAACACCTGTTATTTCGTCTTCGCCGGAGGACCTCTGACCCTCGGGGTGGCGCTGGGGGCGGCCCTCCTCCTCCACTCCCGGCGCGCGCGCGCCAAGGGGCTCTTTCGCACGATCTTCTTCGCGCCCTACGTGACGACGCTCGTCGGCGTGGCGGTCGTGTTCCGCTACCTCTATCACCCGCGCTTCGGGTTGATCGCCCGGGGTCTCCACGCTCTGGGGATCGCTCCGATCGACTGGCTGGGCGATCCGCGCTGGGCCATGGCCGGGATCATCCTGCTCGCGGTCTGGAAGAACTTCGGCTACGCCATGATCCTGTTCATCGCCGGGCTCTCCAACATCCCCG
>DATFTF010000329.1:0-4187 GCA_035262245.1 Thermoanaerobaculia bacterium | reverse complement strand
GATCGCCTGCGCCAACGTCGCCAATCTCCTGCTCGGCAAGGCCCTGGGAAGACGCAAGGAAATCGCCGTGCGCAGCGCGCTCGGCGCGAGCCGGGGGCGGCTGATCCAACAACTCCTATCGGAGACGCTCCTGCTCTCGCTGGCAGGCGGCGCGTTGGGGATCGCCCTGGCGGGATTCGGAGTCGACGGGATCGTCGCGTTCCTGTCGCAGCAGCTGCCCCTCTGGATCCGCGTGTCGGCCGACGGCCGCGTGTTCGGTTTCGCTCTCGCGATCTCGACTCTAACGGGAGTGCTGGCCGGCCTCGGGCCGGCGTGGCGTCAGACGCGGCGGGACATTGCCGGTTCGCTCAAGCAGGGCCTCGGCCGCGGCACCGCGGACTCGGGCGATCACCGCATGCGCGGTTTCCTGGTCGTCTCCGAGGTCGCCCTCTCGCTCGTGCTCCTGATCGGAGCGGGGCTGCTGATCCGTAGCCTGCGCCTGCTGTCCCGCGTGGACCCCGGCTTCGATCCCGGCAACGCCGTGACGTTGACCACCTTCCTCGCCCGGCCCCGATACGAGGAGCCGGCCCGGCAGCTGGCCTTTGCGCGCGCCGCTTTCGACCAGCTGCGGGCTCTCCCGGGCGTCGAAGCGGTCGGCGCGGTCAACGATCTGCCTCCGTTTGGCAGCGGGAGCTGGCCGATCGCGGTCGAAGGGCGTCCGCCCTTGCCGGTCTCCCAGCAGCCGGCGGTCGCGGGCATGATCGTCGCCGGGGACTACTTTCGCGCCCTGCGCATCCCGCTTAAGCGGGGACGCCTCCTGACCCAGGCCGATGACGCGACCGCCCCGCCGGGGGTCGTGGTCAGCGAATCGATGGCCCGCCGCTTCTGGCCCGGAGAAGACCCGCTCGGAAAGCGCCTGACCACGGTGTTCTTCCCGGACAAGACGCTGCACGTGGTCGGCGTCGTCGGAGACGTCAAGCAACTCGGGCTCGAGCGGCGGGAGCCCGTCTCGCAGATGTACCTCTCCTTTCCCCAGATCCCGGAGCCCGCGCTCCAGTTCGTCGTCCGGACCTCGAAGCCGTCCCGGACCGTTGCCCGCGAGGCCGTCGCGGCTCTCCATCGGATCGATCCCGACCAGCCGGTGACGTACGTCAAGACGATGGAAGAGGTCCTGAGCGATTCCCTCGTTCAACAGCGCTTCAGCGTCTCTCTCCTGACGGCGTTCGCCTCTCTCGCTCTGGCGCTCGCCGCGATCGGCGTCTACAGCGTCCTGTCGTATGCCGTGCGCCGGCGCGGCCGCGAGATCGGCGTCCGGATCGCTCTCGGCGCGCGGACCGGTGACGTTCTGCGCATGGTCGTCGCCCAGGGCATGCGGCCGGCCCTCCTGGGTATGGCCATCGGTCTTTGCGCCGCCGTCGCGCTGCGCGGCGTCCTGTCCAGCCTCCTCTATGGCGTCAGCGCCTCGGACCCGACGACCTTCGTTGCGGTCGTTTTCGCGTTGTGCCTGGTCGCGCTCGCGGCCTGCCTCGTTCCCGCGTTGCGCGCCACCCGCATCGATCCGATCGAATCCCTCAGAAGCGAATAGGAGCTCTCCCATGATCGAGGTCCAGAACCTGGAAAAGTCCTTCAAGACCCGCGCCGGCGAGACCTTCGTCCTGCGGCGCATCGAGCTCGTGATCGACGAAGGCGAATTCGTGACGGTCATGGGACCGTCGGGGGCCGGCAAGTCGACGCTCCTGTCGATTCTGGGAATGCTCGACCACTCCTGGTCCGGCGAGTTCCGGTTTCTCGGCGAGGCGGTGCACGCCATGAAGCCCAAAGACAGGATCGAGTTGAACAAAAAGTACGTCGGCTTCGTCTTTCAGCAGTACCACCTGCTGGACAACCTGACCGTCGCCGAAAACCTGGACATTCCCCTCTCCTACAGGAACGTCAAGGGCTCGCAGCGGGCGGCGATGGTCGCCGACACTCTCGACCGTTTCCAGATCGTGGGCAAGAAGGACCTCTTTCCCAGTCAGCTCTCGGGCGGCCAGCAGCAGTTGGTCGGCGTGGCCCGCGCCCTGATCGCCCATCCCAAGCTCATCCTGGCCGACGAGCCGACCGGCAACCTGCATTCCGACCAGGGGCGCGAGATCATGCGCCTCTTTCAGAAATTGAACGAGGAGGGCACCACCATCGTTCAGGTGACGCACTCGGAAGAGAACGCCCGCTACGGCGAGCGGATCGTCCGTCTGCGCGACGGCTGGATCGAAGGGGAAGAGAAGGTCCGCGACCGGATCGGGCTGGAAAGCGCGGCGAGGTAGGAGGACCATCCTCGTGTCCGTTCTTCACGATCTGCGGCAGGCCGGCCGGATACTCCGAAAGAGCCCGACCACAGCGATCGTCGTCATTGCCACCTCCGCCCTGGGGATCTGTGCGGTGGCCACGGTCTTCTCCATCCTCGACGCCTTCCTGCTCAAGCCGCTGCCGGCCGTGACGCGGCAAGCCGAGCTCGTCAACGTGCACGCCACGGCTTCCGACGGATCGAGCTTCCATTCCGTCTCTCGGGAGACGTGGAAGGATCTCCGGGCTTCGAGAGTCGCGCTCTCCGACCTGGCGGCGTTCACCTCTCGATTCGTCAGCCTTTCCGGGGGAGGCGATCCTTCTCTGGCCGTGGCGCAGATCGTCACCGGCAATACCTTCTCGTTGCTCGGAGTGCGGCCGGCGCTGGGGCGCTTCTTCCGGCCGAGCGAAGACGAGGCGCCGGGGCGAGATCCCGTTGTGGTCCTCAGCGATCGTGTTTGGAGGAACCGCTTCGCGGCAGATCCTCAAGTCCTGGGCCGTACCGTCCTGATCAACGGCCATCCCTTCACCGTCGTCGGCGTTGCGCCCGCGGGATTCGTCGGCACGTTTCTCGGCCAGCCCTTCGACCTCTGGGTGCCAACGATGATGGCTCCGGCCCTGGGGATTGCCTCCGAGCGCCTCATCGATCGCCGCGTCGTTTGGCTCGAGCTCGTCGGCCGGAGGCGACCGGAAGCGTCCCTCGCCGTAGTCCGCCGCGAGCTGGCGGCCCAGGCGAGCCGGCTCCGGCACGCCTATCCAGACATCTATAGAGGAGTGGGGTACGAGGCCCTGCCCACCACGGGGTTCGAGGACTCGATGCGCGGGCCGGCCAGGGGCTTTTTCGCCCTGCTCATGGGTCTCTCTGCCCTGGTGCTTGCGATCGCGGGTGTCAACGTCTCGGGGCTCTTGTTGGCTCGCGCGGTGGGGCGGGAGCGGGAGCTCTCGATCCGTCAGGCGCTCGGGGCGGGACGGGGCCGCCTGATGCGACAGCTCCTGTTCGAGAACATCTTGCTTTTCCTGGCTGGCGGGAGCGCCGGAGTGGTCCTGACCCTGGCGACGACCTCCCTTCTCGAACGGTTCGAGCTTCCGACGCCGGTGCCGCTCTCCTTCGATCTGCATCCCGGACCTCGGGTCTTCCTGTTCGCGCTCCTGTGCTCGCTCGTCGCCGGCCTCCTCTTCGGACTGGCCGGCACGCTGCCGGCCACCGGCCCCTCCGCGCTGGCGTCCTTGCGCGCCCAGGTCACGACCGACCGGCGTTCGACGTCTCGCTTGCGGTCGGCGTTTGTCGCCGGCCAGGTGGGCATGTCCGCGCTTCTGCTCGTCGTCGCCGGACTCTTCTTGCGCACCGTCCACCATGCCGCCCGAGCCAACCCCGGATTCGATCCGGATGGTCTGACGATGACGACTCTCGATCTGAAGATGCTCGGCGCCGACGCAGCGCGCGCCGGAGCCTCCTTCGAAGCCATCGTGGCCCGCGTGGCGGCCTTGCCGGGAGTGGCGTCCGCCACCACGACCGGCCTCTTGCCGCTCGGTCCGGGGAACCGGAGCGATACGGTGTCGCTTCCCGGAGCGCCCCCCGAAGAGACGCCGGTCTCTGTCGATTTCTGCGATGTCGGCGACGCCTATTTCGCGACCGTCAAGCTGCCGCTTCTGTCCGGCCGTTCCTTCGATCGCGTCGACGTGCGGGGCGCTCCCGTCGCGATCATCAACCAGACCCTGGCCCGCCGTCTCTGGCCCGGACGGGAGCCGCTGGGCCGAACCCTGCTCTGGAACGGCAAGACGCTCACCGTCGTCGGGGTGGCCAAAGACGCGAAGTACCGCCGACTCTGGGAGGAGGCGCGGGGGTTCCTCTACCTCTCCGAGCACCAGTTCGGCAGTTTGCGCCG
>DATFTF010000328.1:0-3198 GCA_035262245.1 Thermoanaerobaculia bacterium | reverse complement strand
GTCCGTCTCTCCAATCGCGAGCAGGTGATCGGCGGACGCGGCGCCGAGCTCGACGGCTAAGAGCGCCCCGCCGGTGCGTGCCAACTCGTCGGCGTGAATGCGAAGGCCGAGGCCTGCGCGGCGGGCCGCCTCCAGGATGCCCCGGGACTCCTCGACAGTGAAAACGCCCTCGTCACAGAAGACGTCGCAGAACCGGGCCAGGCCCTCCGCGGCCACGCGGGGAATGATGTCGCGGACGATGGTTTCGACCCATTCGCCGCGCCGATCGCGAAACTCCGGCGGAATCTCGTGCGCCGCGAGCAGCGTCGGCACCAGGCGCGGCCGCCCGTCGGAAGGCAGCTTCTTGAGCAGGCGCAGCGCGCGGAGCTCGTCCTCGACGGTCAGACCGTAGCCCGATTTGGCTTCCGCCGTGGTCGTGCCGGCCGCGAGCATACTTCCCAGGCGCCGTGAGACGGCTTGCGCGAGTTCGCCGTCCGACGCGGCGCGTGTCGCCCGAACCGTGGCCAGGATTCCTCCACCTTCCTCGGCGATCTTTGCGTAGCTCTCGCCGGAAAGACGGCGGCCGATCTCTTCGCCGCGATCGCCGACCCAGACCGGATGGGTGTGGGCGTCGACTAGCCCGGGGATGACGGTCTTTCCCGAGGCATCGAGCGAGACCCCGGCTGGCCGATTTCGATAACGCGTGAGGTAATCCGCCTCCGACCCGACGAAGACCAGGCGCCCCTCCTCCGCGCGCACCGCGGCGCCACGGATGCGCAGGATCTCGCCCTGCGCGCGTCCCCGGCGAGCCGAGGTCCCCAGCGGGGTCGTCAGGCAGGCGATGTCGCGGATCTCTAAGCTCTCGGCTGTCAGCTTTCAGCTCTCAGCGCAAATGCGAGGCCCCGTGTGGGCCTCGGATACAATATTTATATTGTTTTCGATACGCACGCTAGCCGTCGGCGGCTGACAGCTGATAGCTGATAGCTGACAGCTACTTTTCCTTCGCCTTCCCCGTCATGTACGACAGCGGGCGATCCCTTTCGTCCTCCTCGCGGTCGAAGTCGAGGACGGTCTGGAAGAGTTCGATCATCTTCTGGAGCTGCAGGCGGAAATTGGCCCGCTGGATCTTCAACTCGTGGATGGCCTTCTCGATCTCGGCCGACCTCTGCAGGGCGTTGTGGGTGAGCCTCTCGCCGGAGTCCTGGGCCTCCCGCACGATCATCTCCGCCTGCTTCTGGGCCGCCCCGCGGATGTCCTCGGAGGCGCGCTGCGCGGCAAGGAGCGTCTCCTTCAAGATGCGCTCCCTCTCCCGATGCTCGGCGTTTTCATCTTCCAGACGCCGCACCCGGGTCTCGAACTCCGCGTTGGCACGGGCCATCTCCTCCATCTCCTCGGAAATGATGGCCAGGAACGATTCGACCTCGACCGGATCGATCCCCTTCCACTTGCGGGAGAACTCGTGCTTCTGGATCTCCAGGGGCGTCAGACGCGGCATGCAATCCTCCTCGGCCGGCTCGCCTAGAACGCTCGGTACGGCATCTGGAACAGCGATGGGAGAAAGGCCTTCAGGAACTCGATGATGAGGATGACGAAGATCGGAGAGACATCGATCCCGCCGGTCCGGCGCGGGGGCAGAATTTTCCGGAACGGCCGGAGAATCGGCTCGGTAATGCGGTAGAGAATCTGCACGATCGGATTGCGCGGGTCGGGGCTGACCCAGGAGATGAGCGCCGCCACAACCACAGTGATCTCGATCAATCCCAGAAACAGGATGATCACCCGCAGAACGGCGACGACGAAGGCGCTTCCGACCGCGTTCACGCGACGTCGTCCTGCGGCCGGAGTCGCCCCTGGAGCCGAGGGCCGAAGAGCTCCGTGCCGATGCGGACTTCGGTCGACCCTTCCTCCACGCCGACTTCGAAGTCATGGCTCATGCCCATCGAGAGCTCCGACAGCGGCCGGCCGAAGCGGTCGGAGAAGCGTTGCCGGAGCTCGGCCAGCTGACGGAAATACGGCCGGGCCCCTTCGGGGTCCGCGGTGAACGGGGGGACGGTCATGAGGCCGCGCACGTCCAGGTGGGGCTGCGCCAGCGCCGCGGCCAGGAGCTGCTCCGCCTGATCCGCCGAAATGCCCGATTTCGTCGCCTCGCCGCCCAGATTGAGCTCGATCAAGACTGGCAGGACGCGGCCTTCCGGAGCCAGTAGGGACTCCAGCCGGTCAACAAGTCTTTGACGATCTAAGCTTTCCACTGCTGAGAAGTATTGTAGCGCGCGCCTGGCTTTATTGGTCTGGAGAGGGCCGATCAGTCGCCAGACGAGCCCCGGCCAGCGCTGCCTGACGAGGTCGATTTTCTCCGCGCCTTCGGCGACCCGGTTCTCGCCGAACAGAGTCACTCCGGCCCGCGCGGCGTGCTGGACCATTTCGGCCGAGTGGCCCTTCGTGACGGCCAGCAGGGAGACGCCGGCCGGATCCCGCCGCGAACGTTCGGCCGCCCGGGCGATGCGGCGCATGACCGCGCTGACGCGCTGCCGGATGTCGTCGCTCGAGAGCTCGGTCACGGCCCCGCGTCGGTCAGCTCCGACGCGTCGGCTCCCAGATTGGCGAGCCTGTCGGCCTCCCTGTTGCGCTCTCGCGCGATGTGGGTCAGGGAAAACCGCCGGAAGCGCTTGGCCCGCGTCACCGCTTCGGCCATCAGAGGCTTCAAGTGCTCGGCCTTGACGCGGAATTTGCCGTTGACCTGCTCGACTAAGAGCCGGCTGTCGGATCGGATCTCGACCTCGTCGGCGCCCAGCTCTTCGGCGCGGGTCAGCGCCAGCAGCAGCGCCCGGTACTCCGCCACGTTGTTGGTGGTCGATCCCAGAGGCTCGAAGATCTCCTCGGCCGGCCGATCGCCCTCCGGCTCGACGTAGACGCCCGCACCCGACGGCCCCGGATTGTTGCGTGCGGCGCCGTCGACGGAGGCGCGGAATTTCATAGAACTAAAATCGGAAAACGGAAAACGGCAAACGAACGAAGGCTTGATTCACCCGTTTCCCGTTTTCCGTTTCCCCCTTCCCGGATCATGACGCCTGCGGATCGTAATAAAGAATCCGCTTGCAGCTATCGCAGTACACGACCTCCCGCCCGGCGCGGAGGACCTGGATGGCCGCGGGACGAACCTTGACGTGGCACGCGGAACAGGAGTTGCTGACGACCGGCACGATCGCGAGCCCGCCTTTC
>DATFTF010000327.1:0-3353 GCA_035262245.1 Thermoanaerobaculia bacterium | reverse complement strand
ACGATCGGCACGAAGACGTGAAGGCCCTTCTTGCCGGAGGTCTTGGCGAAGGAGACCAGGCGCAGGGCGTCGAGCGCGGCCTTGAGCTGGAGTCCCGCGCGGGCCGCGTCGGCGAACTTGCCGGAGTCCGGATCGAGGTCGAAGCAGACCCAGTCGGGCCTGCGGGGATCCGACGCCCGCGACCCCCAGACGTGGACCGCGATGCAGCCGAGATTGACCAGGGCAAGCTGCGTCTCGATCTTGCCGCCCACGACGTAGTTGGTCGTTCCCTTGGCGTGCTGGATCTTCTTGGTCGGCGTCCCCTCCGGCATCCCGGGCGGCTTCTCCTTCTGGTAGAAGCAGTCGCCGCGCATCCCGTCGGGACAGCGCTCGAGCGACAGGAGCCGGTCCTCCACGAAAGGCTGCAGGCGCTCGAAAGCTTCCGCGTAGAACCGGGCCAGGTCGAGCTTGGTGTAGCCCTCGTCGGGCCAGAAGACCTTGTTGGGGTTGGAGAGCGGCAGAGAGGCAGAGGCCTTTTTCTTCATGTTAGTTACAGCGGAGATTGTGAATTTTGAATTGTGAATTGTGATTTCGGCGGAACTCGACAACCCTATTCACAATTGACCATTCACAATTAACAATTTATAACTTGTAACCCTAACTCTGCAACCTGACCTCTTCAGGCGCTTTGTCGTCCCGCAATCCCAGATACACCGGCTGGCGCAGCTTCACGTCGTCCGTCCACTCATGAAAAGACACCTGCGCCACCAGCCGCGGCGCGACCCAGGTCGCCCCCTTCTCGCGCGGCGGGTTGACGAAGGGCGGCGCGCGGCGAGCGAGCGGCGCGAGCTTTCCGTGGAGCTCCCGGAGGATCTTTTCCGTGTATCCGGTTCCCACCTTGCCGACGTAGACGAACTCCGCGCCCCGGTAAGCGCCGAGCAGCAGCGCTCCGAAGTAGGCTCGCGTTCCTCCCGGGGCGGTGAAGCCGCCTATGACGAACTCCTCCTCCTGATGCACCTTGACCTTGAGCCAGAAGCGCGACCGCCCTTCGAGGTAAGGCGCCGCCGCGTCCTTGGCCACCAGCCCCTCAAAGCCCTTCTTGCGGGCGACCCGGTAGGCCGTCAGGCCGTTGCCGGAGAGGCGCCGGGAGGCGAAGAGCCGCTCGGTCTCGCCGATCGCGCTCTCCACCGCGGCCCGGCGAGCGGGGAGAGCCTCGCGCCGGAGATCCTTTCCGTTTCGGTAGAGACAGTCGAAGACGGCGTAGACGTACGGGACCTCTCCCTGCTGGAGGAGCTGGAACCGCGAAACCAGCCGGCGATCGAAGGCCACCACCTCACCGTCGAGCAGGAGCGTATCGTCCTTGAGCTTCGCGACGGCGCGCGCGACCTCGGAGAAAGAGTCCGTCCGGTCCTTGGCGTTGCGCGAGAGAAGCGTCACCGTCTTCCCCTCCTTGTAGGTCAGAATCCGGTAGCCGTCGTATTTCTCTTCGTACACCCAGCCGGGAAGATCGAACGGCTCGTCCACCAGCGTCGCCAGCATCGGCTTGACCCGGAAGGGAATTTTCTGGCTGCGGCTCAACGATCGGGCGCTCCTCAGGCCATTCCCTTCCTGTTGGAGTGCCAGACCGACTTCTTCTTTCCCTTCCGGGCCGGAGTCACCAGCTTGGGATTGGCCAGGAGCTTCTTCAGGAGCGCGGGTGGATCGCCGCTCGCCGCCTTCTCCAGATCTCCGCCGTCGTCCCGCGCGATCTCCACCAGGAGCCTCCGGGTGACCACCGAGCGGGGTTCTTTCTCGACGATGTCTTCCCCGCTGGCGTAGTCGTCGCGATGCTTGATGAGGAGCCAGGCCGGCTTGGCCTCGCGGCCGCGCGGTTTCAGGCGCACGAGCACCCAGGATCCCTGGAGCTTCTTGCCCTGGAGAGTGAACTTCAGGTCTCCCTTGCGCAGCGAGGCATCCACGTCGGGAGCCTCGGGGATCCAGGTCCCGCTGTCCCAGACCATGACCGTGCCGCCGCCGTACTCGCCTTCCGGAATGACTCCCTCGAAGCCTGCGTACTCGACCGGATGGTCCTCTACCTGCATGGCCATCCGCTTGACCGAGGGATCGAGCGACGGGCCCTTGGGAACGGCCCATGAGAGCAGAGTCCCGTTCCACTCCAGGCGGAAATCGTAGTGGAGCTGGGTCGCGCGGTGCTTCTGAATCACGTAGCCCAGAGCCTTGCCGCGGCGAACCGCCTTCTTCTCGCCCGACGGCTCGGGCGTCACGGAGAATCGGCGCTTCCTTCGGTACTCGTCCAGCGGCATGGGCGGGAAAGTCTACAAGGATCGTGCCGGCACGTCGCCTCCGCGGAGTTCGTCGATCTGCGCCTCTTCGGGCGCACCGGCGGTCCGCTCGGCCGGATGCGGCCTCGACGGCCCGCCTGATCGACGAACTCCGCTCCGGCTCCCGCAACGCGAGTCGTTTCGCCGATCCAGTCGGCGAAACTTGGTCGCGTTGCGAAGGACCCGGTTTTCCAGTCTTAGCCCTCGTCCGCGGCGCGCGAAGCTCCCGCAGTAACCAAGGGAGGACGTCGCGCGCCGCGGGGAGCCGGAGCGGAGCTTCGGAATCAGGCGTCCGGTCGAGCCCCTTTGGGCGAGCCGGACGCCGGTGCGCCAGAGGCGCAGATTCCGAAGCGCAGCGGAGGCGACGTGTAGACTATTGATCCGTGCGCGACATCCTCGCTTGGGTCCTGACCGTGGAGGTCCTCGGCCTCGCGGTTCTGCCGCTCCTGCGCGCCTTTTTCGACAACCGGCGCGACGCGGCGCTCCTCTCGCGTCCGATGGGGTTGGCGATGGTGGCGAGTCTCGCCTGGGCCCTCACCCTGCGCGGGCTTCCATTCGAGCGGCTGCTCCTGAACATCTGCCTCGTCCTCGTCGCGGTCGGCTCGATCCTCGTTCACCGGAAGATCCGCGAGCGCTTCCCCTCGCCGTTCTGGGGCCCCGAGGAGAAGCAGGCCACGCTTCTCTTCTGGGCCTCCGCCGCGGTGTTCCTGGCCGTCCGCGCGGCCTGGCCGGAGATCCTGGGGCAGGAGAAGTTCATGGACCTGGCCTTCCTGAACTCCCTCACCCGCAACACCAATATGCCGCCGGTCGATCCCTGGGCGGCCGGCCTGACCATCAACTATTACTACTGGGGTTACCTGCTGATCGCGGCGGCGACCAAGCTCGCCGCGACGCTCGCCCTCCTTCCTGCCAGTTTCGCCGGAATTTCGGTTCTGCTCTCCTACAACCTGGCGCTCGCGACGCTGGCTGGCTATTCGTTCGTCGCCGCGGCCTGTCTGGGAATGCGGCTCTCACGGGGACGGCTTCCGGCCGCGATCGGCGCCGCGGCCACCA
>DATFTF010000326.1:0-3603 GCA_035262245.1 Thermoanaerobaculia bacterium | reverse complement strand
AACCCGTGGAGGGACGTCCGACGGCGGGCGCTGCCGGGCAGTCCCTTTTGGCGCGGCGCTTCACCGGAGTGCTCGCTGCAATCGAGGACGACGTCCTGACCGTCGTTGATGAGGAGAATCGCAAAAACTATAATGTCCGTTTCGGCAATATCCGGGTGGCGAGGCTTCATTTTCTCTGGCCGGAGAAGGCGAACTGAGGAGAGCGGATTTCTCATGATCATCGATCCGTCGGTCATCCGACAGGTTTCGCGCGAAAAGGACATCGACGCCGAAAAGATGTTTGCGGCGCTGGAAGAGGCCATGTCCTCGGCGGCGCGTAAGTTTTACCACGACAAGGCTGTGGTCACCGCGATCGACCGCAAGTCAGGCGAGATGACGGTCTATGCTCCGCGCGCCGTCGTGTCCGAGCTCGACACCGAGTCGGAGGAACCGCCGCCGCAGGTCCTCCTCGACGAGGCTCAGGCGCTGGTGGCCAAGCACGGCACCAAAGGAGAGCTGCGCGTCTTCCGCCCGGCGGGAGAGAACGAGCCGTGGAACGAAGTCGCCGACGTGGCGCTGGGCGACCAGCTCCGGATGTACCGCGAACCGATTGGCCTCGGCCGCATCGCCGCGCAGACCGCCAAGCAGGTTCTCTACCAGAAGGTCCGGGAGGCCGAGCGCGAGAACATCTACAACGAGTACTTCCCCAAGGTCGGGGAGCTCATGAGCGGAACGGTCAAGCGCTTCGAGCGCGGCGACATGGTCGTCGACCTCGGCAAGACCGAGGGTGTGATTCCTCGGGACCAGCAGTCGCGAGCCGAACGCTACGGGCAGGGCGAACGCATTCGGTGCATCCTCTTCGACGTTCATAAGAACCCGAAGGGTCCCCAGCTCATCCTGTCCCGGACGGACCCGCGGCTCTTGATCCGCCTCTTCGAGATGGAGGTGCCGGAGATCTACGACGGGACCGTCGTGATCAAGGGAGCGGTCCGCCAACCTGGCGAGCGCGCCAAGGTCGCGGTGCGGTCGCGCGAGCGCGACGTGGATCCGGTCGGCGCGTGCGTGGGCATGCGCGGCAGCCGCGTGCAGGCGATCATGCGCGAGCTCCACGGCGAGAAGATCGACGTCATCCTGTACTCCGACGATCTGATCACGTTCGCGCAGAACGCCCTGGCGCCGGCGAAGATCACGCGGGTCTCCCCGATCCACCACGAGGACGGCGCGATGAGTCTGGACTGCGTGGTGGAAGATGAGCAGCTTTCCCTGGCCATCGGCAAGAAGGGGCAGAACGTCCGCCTGGCCTCCGCGCTCATCGGGATGAAGATCGAGATCAAGGGCGAGACCGAGGTGAAGGGCGAGGTGGCCGAGGCGCTGACTCGCATGCTCCAGGCCTCGCGTTTGAAACAGACGCCGATCGGGGAGATCCCCGGCATCGGCGGGAAGACCGCGGAGAAGCTGACCGAGGCCGGCGTCTCGACTCTGGGAGACGTTCTGTCTCGATCCGCCGCGGAGCTCTCGGAGATCCCGGGCCTGGGAGAGAAGACGGCCGAGAAGATCCTCGAGGCCGCGCATGCGTTCGAGCAGGCCCCCGCCGCCGAGCCGGCGGAGGCCTCGGACAGCGAGGCGGGCGCCGAGGAAGGCGAGGGGTCCGAGGCGGTAGACGAAACGCCGGAAGAGACGACCGTTCGGGAGTAATCGAGCCAATATGGGAAAGATTCGCGTCGAAGAGCTCGCCGCGCAGATGGGCATCGGGAGCAAGGAGGTTCTCTTCCTGCTCCAATCGATCGGCGTGGACGTCAAATCGCCTCAGGCGGCGCTGGACGAATCCACAGTCCTCGCGATCCTGCAGGGCAAGACACACGCCCCCAAGCAGCTCATCGTTCGGGACACCGAGTCCAAGGCCTTCCGGCCGCAAAAGAGCGCGCTCTCGAGGATCAAGATTATCGAGAGGCCTCCCGGCGCGCCCGCTCTGCCGGAAAAGCCCGAGGAGGCTCCGCCGCCTCCCCGCGAACGGGAATCGCGGCCGACGGAGTCGAAGGTCGCAGCGCGCCCGGCCGAGCCGGCGCGCACCGCTGTCGTTCCATCCGAGCCGGAGCCCGAGCCCGCGCCTCCGGCGCGGCCCACGCCTCCGCCGACCCCGCGCAAGATCGTGCTTCCGCCGCGACCGGTCGCCCCTTCGCGGCCGGCTACCCAGACCGGAGCGGCCAGGCCGATGGGACCATCCGGTGGCGCGCGCCCGAGCGGCCCGCGGCCGAGCCTGGGAGGCCCCTCCCGTCCCGGGCCTTCCGTCTATCGACCAACTCCGGGCGGGCCCGGCGCCCGTCCCCTGGGAGGTCCGGCCGGACGTCCGGGCCCCGCCGGGCGGCCCGGCCTGGCAGGACGCCCGGGTGGACCCGCTGTCGCTCGCGGAGCGGCGGCGCCTCCGGTCGCCGACCGCGCCGTCACCAAGCGCAAGAAGGACGAAAAAGACGAGACGAAGAAGCCGGCCAAGAAGGGGGGCGCCAAGCCCAAGATCACCGTCGCCGACGAGGTCGATTTGCGGGAATTCGTCGGCACGTACGAGGAAGACACGTATTCGGACATCCATCTTCCTCTGATCGAGAAGACGGCGGAAGCCGAGGAGACTCCCGCCGCCGCACGCCCGGTTTCCAAGTCCGCTTTGAGGCGCGCCTCCAAGGAGACGCGGACACACGATTCCGGCAAGCTGCTCGAGTTCAAGAAGCCGCTTCCCACCGGGCCGGTCTTCCTTTCCGAGGGCGTGACCGTCAAAGAACTCTCCGAGAAGCTCGGCGTTCTGACCAAGGACATCATCCGACTCCTGCTCCAAAGGGGGATCTTCGCCACCGTCAACCAGACCCTCGACGCCGCGACGGCCATCCAGATCGCCAAGGAGGTGGGGGTCGAAGCGGCGGTGGTCTCCTTCGAGGAGGAGCTCGAGCTCTCGCGCGCCGCCACACCGACTGCGGAATCGCAGGCATCGGCCCCCGCTCCGGCAGCCGCGCGGGTGCCGCGCGCGCCCGTCGTGACGGTGATGGGTCATGTCGATCACGGCAAGACCTCGCTTCTCGACGCCATCCGTTCCACGAAAGTGGCGGCCGGCGAAGCGGGAGGGATCACCCAGCACATCGGCGCCTACCGCGTCGAGGTCCACGGCAAACCGATCGTCTTCCTCGACACGCCGGGCCACGAGGCCTTCACCTCGATGCGCGCGCGCGGAGCGAAAGCGACCGACATCGTCGTGCTGGTGGTCGCCGCCGACGACGGCGTCATGCCCCAGACGGTCGAGGCCATCGACCATGCGCGGGCGGCCAAGGTTCCAATCATCGTCGCCATCAACAAGATCGACAAGGCCAACGCCAATCCGGACCGGGTCAAGAAGGAACTGGCCGATCGCGGCGTGCTCCTGGAGTCGTGGGGCGGCGACGTGCCGGCCGCCGAGATCTCCGCGTTGAAGAAGCAGGGCATCGAGCACCTGCTCGAGCTCATCCTGCTCGTTGCGGAGATGCAGGAGCTTTCCGCTCCGGTGACCGGCGAGGCGCGGGGCGTCGTTCTGGAGGCCCGCCGCGAGGCGGGCCGGGGCAATATCGCTACCGTCCTGATGCAGTCGGGCACCGCGACGGTGGG
>DATFTF010000325.1:0-3481 GCA_035262245.1 Thermoanaerobaculia bacterium | reverse complement strand
CTTGAAGGAGCCGCCGATGGCCACGAGCTCCCCGCGCGAGACCAGTACGCGCCGGCCGCGGGCCAGCACGCACAGGGCGAGAAAGATCGCGGAGGCGTTGTTGTTGACGGCGATCACGTCTTCGCATCCAAACAGCTTGCGCGCCGACGCGCGCACGTGGTCCTGACGGCGGCCCCGGCCTCCCGATTCGGAATCGAGCTCGAGCGTGGAGTATCCGGGCGCGATCTGCGCCACGGCCGCGCAGGCCGCGGGAGAAAGGGGCGCCCGCCCGAGGTTGGTGTGGAGGAGCACGCCGGTCGCGTTGATGACCGGTTTCAGGCTCGGCGCGAAACGGCGCTCCAGGCGACCGGCGGCCTCCTCCGCGAGCCTCCCGGCCTCGGTCTCACCGTCGGCGATCGCCGCCCGGAGAGCGTCCTTGACGGCCTCGCGCCCGTACCGATCGAGAAGTTCCCTAGTATCGGCCGCGGAAAGCAGGGCGTCCATCGACGGCGGTCGTCGCCTCCGCTGCGTTCCGGGCCTGTCTTCGGCTTGCAGCGCGGGCGGTCGCTGCGCGACCGGCGCTGCAACGTTTCCAGACCGGGGCCGAGGCGGGAGCTTCGCGCGCCGCGGACCTCGTCCGGCCGGACCCTCGCGTCGCCTCCCGCCTCCCGCCGCACGTCTCACGCTTCCCGCCTCACGTCGCCTCCGCTGCGCTCGCGATCTGCGCCTTCAGCGCACCGGCTCGCCGCTCGGCCAAAGGGCCTCGACGGCGAGCCTGATCGCTCCCTCCGCTACGGCTCCCCGCGGCGCGCGACGTCCTCCCTCGGTGACTTCGGGAGCTTCGCGCGCCGCGGACCGGGGCTGGCCCGACGTTCAAATCGACTTCGCTGCTTCTCAAGCTTCCCGCCTCACGCCCGTTTACTATAGGGCCATGCCCTGGGAGGCCGATCTGCAATCCCTGGAGGCGGCGATCGTCCGGCTAAACGCCGAGTACGACGCCTTCCTCTACGGCTCCGCGGCGCGGCCGCCGGTCGAAACCCGCAAGCTCGTGGAGAAGTCCATTCGCCGGCTCAACGCTTTGGAGCCGGAGTCGGCCGAGGACCGATACCGGTTCACTACCCTGCAGGGCCGTTACAACGCCCTGTGCGAGCGGTGGGACCGGCTGCAGAACGAGAAGGAGCTCGGCAAGCGGCCCGGCGTCTATGGCGGTTTCGCCCGCGAATCGCGGCGCGTCGGGGTTTCCGGTCCGCGAGCGGGCGCCGCAGGGTCCGCCCCTCCCAACGCCGAAGCCTCCTCCTCCGTAAAGAAGGTGATCCCGAAAGATCGGGACGCCGCGCTCTTCGAGCGCTACCTGGCAGCCCGCAAGGCCAGGGGAGAGGACGTCCGGGGATACGACCTGACCAGTTTCAAGCAGAGCCTGGAGAAGGAGCGGCAGAAGCTTCAGGCGCGTTTCGGAAGCCTGGACGTCGACTTCGACGTGACAGAGAAAGACGGCCGTGTGAAGCTCGTCGCACGCCGGCGGGGATCGACGGGCCCGGGAGGCGGAAGCGAGGGGAGTCGATGAAGACACTCATTTACGGAGCGCTGGTTCTGGGGCTGCTCGCGCTCGGCGGGGTGAAGGCCGACCAGCACGACAAGGCCTCGGCCAAGCCGGCCAAAGAGCCCTTCTACCGACCCTATCTCATTCCCGGCGATCCGCTGGACGACAAGATCCGGGAGCAGGAAAAGCTGATCGACGCCAATCCCGGATCGGCCGCGCTTCACAACGATCTCGGCAACCTTCTGGCGCGGCGCCGCTTTCCGAAGGAGGCCCGCGAGCAGTACGAGATCGCCATCAAGCTGGACAAGAAGTCGTATCTGCCGCATTACAATATAGGTATTGTATACGAAATGGAGGGCCACGCCTCCAAGGCGATTCACGCTTACGAGCGATGCGTCGACTTGAATCGCGGATTCCCTCCCGGCCTCTTCCGCCTGGGGCGGCTCTACGAGCGGGAGGGTCACGAACAGTCCGCGATCGACGCCTACGCCAAGGCTCTGATGATCGATCCGCTCATGCGGGATCCGGCGCACAACCCCCTGGTGGTCGATACAAACCTTCTCGACCGGGCCATGCTCGCGGTCTACCAGCAGATGCTCGCGCGCATGTCGCTCGAAGCCGACGCGCGATACGCGGACGAGGCGCGATTCCGCCGCCTCCCCTATGACCGGTCGATCGACTCCCGCGAGGTGGCGGAGGGCCCGGCCACGATGGCGGTCACGCCAGCGGCGCCGCGGTCTCCTGCGCCGATTCCCGCGGCGCCCGGACAAACCCGTCCGCAGGAACTCGCTCCGGCTCCGGCCTCCGTGATCCCCGTTGCGACGCCGCCCGCGCCGCCCGTCCCTGCGCCAGGAACCACGCCTCGAATGCCGCCCGGTCTTCCGGTCTACGCGCCGGCGACGCCGAGCTTGCCGATGATCACGCCGATCCCGCCTCTGCCGCCGGAGGAGTCGCCGGGCCCGGCAATGGAGGAGTCGCCCGGCCCGTCTCGCTCACTCGAAGTCGGCGCGCTCGATTAAGAGCGTCGGCGCGCCCGTCAGGAACGGCGCCGGGAAGAACTGGCGGTCCGTGGCAACGGACACGACGCGGCGCAGAAGCTGCGAAAGGCGTCCCCGTGCGCGCGCGCTGGCGACCGGGTGCTGCGCCCGGCCGGCCACGACGACGATTCCGGTGAACTCGACGTCGAAGGCATCCGAGGCGAGGTCGATCCGCGGCGGCGCGGTCAACGCCGAGGCGAAGAGTCCCCGGCGGACGGAGGGAAGCATGTCCAGGGGTCGGGCGCCCGCGCCGGTTTCGAAAAACAGGCGGCGGGGACCGGCGGCCGGCGGGACGCGGTAGGAGGGGCGCACGCCGTGGCCCGTCGAGCGCCCTCCGGCGGCGGCCGCGGAGCTCAAGTCGAAGAGCCGCCCCGTGAGCTCCCCTCCGTCGACGAGCACGACGCGCCGCGTCGGAGTTCCCTCCCCGTCGAAGCCGGCGTCGGCGGTGGCGTCGTCGAGGATCGTGATCGCGGGCGCCGCGAAGCGGGCGCGGTTCAGCCAGCGCGGCGGCCGATCCGCGGTGAAGAGAGGGGCGATCCCCGCCAGGACCGCCGCGGCGACCGACGGATCGAGAAGCCATTCGCCCCGTGGGAAGGGAGACCCTTCTCCGGAGAGCGGAAGAATGGCGCGGTCGGCCAGCCGGCGGGCGACCGGAGCGCAGTCCGGCTCGCCCTCACAGCGGAAAACCAAGCGCGCTTCACAGGCGCGCGCCCCTCGCCGGCCCACCGCACCCGCGATTCCGTCCGTCCATTGAAATGTCTGCGACACGTCCAGTCCCGCTCCGTTCTCGATCCGCTCGGTCGCGCGTCCACGCCGCAGCGTCAGGTGAGTCAGCAAAGCTTCTCCGCGAGACTCGGCGGAGAGCTGCCGGGTCAAGTTCTCCCAGATGTCCGGCGGCGGCTCGAGGGGGACATCGGCGACGTTG
>DATFTF010000324.1:0-3102 GCA_035262245.1 Thermoanaerobaculia bacterium | reverse complement strand
CGGCGGATCGGAGGAAAAGCTCGTCTGAATCCGCGGCCAGGTCCCTGCCAAGGTCACCACCAGGTCATAACCCTTCACCTCGGCGCGGGCCTGGATGTCCAGGATTGGGGCGAAGCCGCGAGCATTGGCGAATGTGACGATTCCGGACTCGATGTCGTAGCGGACGTCGCGGAACGTCACGCGCCCACCCTCGTCCAGCACGATCTGGCCGATGAGGGTCGGCTCGGCGACCGTTCCGCGCACGATGAGATCGACGGTCCCGGTCAGCCGCGCGACGTTGTTGCGGATCTCCAGGGAGTCCGCGCTGACGACGCGGACCTCCAGGGAAGTTCGCTGCTTCCACGGCTCGACCAACCCGATCCCCTCGGGCCGGCCGCGCGCCAGAAGATCGGAGAGGGTCAACTCGAAATCCTTGGAGTAGATCCCCTTGAGGAGGGAGACGTCGCCGCGAATCGTGTTGCCCGAAGCGCCCCCCGTGGCCACGAGATCCAGGTTGGCGATCAAGCGGAAGTCCTGGAACTGCGGCAGGCGCACGCGGCGCCCCTGCACGGAGACGCGGAAGTCCCCGAGCGTGAATCCCGCCAGCGAGAAGCTTCCGCCCGCGTAGAAGTCTCCGCCGCCGAACTTGGCTCTGGCCTCCAGGTCTCCGCGCGCCTCGCGAAGAGTCACCGTGGCGTTGATGTCGTCGACGATCTGGCCCAGGCTCGTCAGGCGGTACTTGCCGTTCTCCAGACGGACCGTGCCGGCCAGGGACGGCTGCCGGAAAGTGCCATTGGCCCGGGCGTCGACGAGCAGCCTGCCCTGGAGAGCGATGTCCGGCGACAGAAGGGCCAGGGCCGACCCCTCCACACTCCCCTGGACCGTGACTTCCATGTCTCCGGTTCCCTTGCCGACATCCAGCGATCCGGCGATCTTGAGCTCGGTTCCCTCTCCGACTGCGGAGAACCGCGCGACGGTCAGCCTCCCGTTCTCGAGCGTCACCGGAATGACGCCGGCCGCGGCGATCACGCCGGGACGATCGGGCAAATCCAGGCGCGCCCGCGTGATCCGGAGGGAGCCGCTCGGCAGCTCTCCGGAGCGCGCGGGAAGGTCGAGATGCCCCTGCGCAGCGACCGAGCCGCCCATCCCCGAGGTGAGGGCGACCGGAGTCAGCAGGAGGAGCGCGGCCAGATCTCTCGCGTCGAGCTCCACGTCGAGCTTCGGGGAGGACCCGAACAGATCGCCGCGCGCCTTGAGGCTCCAGTGCTGAGGAGCCTCGACGGTGGCATCCAGAACGCCCTTCGATACGGTGGCCTGGACCCGCGGCTCCAGGCCGGCAGGCACGGGATGGTTGAAGAAACGGGCCTGGGAGAGGAAGGCGGAAAGATTCAGATCGGGACGATCCAGCGAGCCTTCCCCCGATATCTGGAAGGAGAGTTTCCCCGACACTTCCCCGGAGAGCTCCTGCGCCGCGGCGATGGACTCGACGGGTATGCCGTCGCCGGCGGCCTTGGCCTGAAACGTCTTGCTGGACGTCGCGATGGACCCCGATCCCCGGACCATGCCGCCGGCGAACTCGGCCGTCACGTCCTGGAGGGCGAAGACGCCGGGCGTGAAGTGGACGGTGCCCTTCAACAGCGGCACCTTCTCGCCCCAGACGACGGCGTCCGCGAGCTCGACCGGGCCTCCTCCGCTCAGACGCTCGGGAGTTCCGGACACCGGGAAGGTGCCGGACACGCGTCCTTCGACCGGGAAATGCAGATCCAGGTATTGGAGCAGGCGCGCCAGCGGGTAGTCGTGCGCCGCGACCTGCAGATCGAAACGGTCCTGTCCCGGGTTGAAGCGATAGCGCGCCATCCCGTCCAGGGAGATGTTCGCATCCCCGTCGTAGACGTGCAGGGGACGGAAGAAGAACGCCCCCTCGCGCATCTCCACTCTCCCCCGGACGCTTCCGAACAGGACACTCGCGTACCGCGCCTCCTCGGCGGTGATTTGGACCGCCGCCACCGGCTCCGACCAGGTTCCGGCGACGTGCCCCTGGATCTCTCCCGAGCCGCCCAGGCCAAGGGCTTCGGGCTTTCCGCCGGTCGCGGCGACGAAGTTCTGGAAGACCCGATCGACCTCGGCCAGATCCCTCGACGACAGGTCGAGATCGAAGTCAGGCTGCCATTGCCCGATCTTGAGCCCTCCCGACAGCGCGAGCGTCGACTGCGGAAGGCGCAGCGTCACGCCCTCGAAGCCCAGCCGTCCTTTGACCACCGAGAGGGGACCGCCGCCCGCGACGGGAATTCCGAATCGACCGCGCACCAGGGAGGCCGCCGGCCCTGGCTGGATCTCGAGAGATCCGCCGCCGTCCGCCCTTTCCAGACCGCTTTCCCCCCAGCGCAGCCCGATCTGGAAATTGGCGGCGCCGGAAAGGCCCGTTCCCTTGAGTCCCAGGTCGCCGAAGAAGCGCTCGAGCGAGATCCCCCGCCCGTCGATCGCTAGGGTCATCGGCTGTGGTTTGCCGGTGACGTTCCCGATCCGTAAGACGCCGGTGGCCTTGCCGCCCGCGTAGCCGACTTGTTCGAGCTGGGCGACGAGAGCCTCCGGCCGCGCCGCCACGGTGGCCGCGACGTCCTCGAACTCGAACTGCTCCCTCCGAACGCGGGCGGCGCGCAGCCGGCCGGCGACGCGAAAGCCGCCCTGCGGCAAAACCTCGATGTCGGCGTTCAAGGTCGTCGCCCCGGTGAAACCGAGCGGAGAGCGGAACAGGCGCTCGATTTCCCCCATCTCGACCTGCGCCGTTGTGGTCAGCAGGACGTGCGGGTTGTCGAGGTTCTCGACGTGACCCGAGGCGCGCAGCTGTCCGAAGGCTCCCGAAAGGCGCAACTCGTCCAGAACCATCCCCCGCTTCAGGTCGAGGCGAAACCTCGCCGAGAGCCCGGCCACCAGCGGCTCGGCGTCGGGAAGCCGCAGCGTGGCGCGCCGGACCGCCAGAGTCCCCTCGTAGCGGTCCCGCCGGGCGATGAGCTCGGCCGCAAAATCGTCGAAGCGTCCGTCGATCGCGGCCTTCCGTCCCTCGAACTCCAGAATGCCCTGCTGGACCAGAACCGAGCCGACCGAGACTCTCAGGCCGCCGCT
>DATFTF010000323.1:0-5256 GCA_035262245.1 Thermoanaerobaculia bacterium | reverse complement strand
GAAGCCGGCGCGGCCTTCGAGGAGCTGACGCTCTCGCGCGGCGTCGACGAGTTGAAGGTCCAGGTCCCCGACGCCTGGCCCAACACTTTCCGGCAGTCGCGCTTCCTCTCCGCCGTCGACTACGTCCAGGCCGACCGCCTGCGGCGCAAAGTCGCCGGCGAGATGGCACGCCTGTTCGAGAGGGTCGATCTCCTGCTGGTCCCCGCGTTGCGCGACGAGATCCTGACGATCACCAACTTCACGGGGCACCCGGGCCTGACGCTCCCGGCCGGGTTCGTCGAGGTCGATCAGGCCCGCAGCGACTGGGCTCCCGATCCGGCGCATCCGATGCCGACTTTCCCGGCCAAGCGGCGCGTGCCGCACGGGATTACGCTCGTGGGCCGCCTCTTCGACGAGGGAACGATCGGGCGCGTGGGAATCGCGCTCGAGCAGGCCTTCGGGATGGCGCGGCACCGGCCGCCGGGGTTCTGATCACCTCCCGGCGGAGGAACAGGTGGAGTCTCGAATTGGGACAGGCGGGTTCCGTCTTGAAACTTCCGTGCATAGGCACAGCCTGTAAGTCGAAGAGAAAGCGAGCTTAGTTGGCTGCGGTTCCTCTGGCAGGGAAGATGCTCTGAGCAGAACGGCATAACGAAACTGAGAAAGGGAGGAAAGACACATGGTCTCCAAGAGAAGGAGCCGGTCGAGCAAGGCAGTCAAGACGCTGAAGTCCAAGAGCCTCACGTCGAAGAAGGCCGCGGGAGTCAAGGGCGGCATCATCGCCGTGCTCAAGCCAAACGCGACGATCGACTGGGGCGACGGTACATCGAACACAGCTAAGAAGGGCTGATCGTCAATTCAAGATTCCAGATTCAAGATTCAAGATTGAGGACAGACTTCTTCTCTTCGATCTTGAACTTTGAATTTTGAATCTTGAATCTCAGCCGTCCAGCCTGAGGATTCCCCGCCGCACCGCGCTGGTCACTGCCTCGGTGCGGTCGTCCGCCGCGAGCTTGCCCAGGATGCTGTTCACATGCCCCTTCACGGTCCCTTCGGTGATGCCCAGGCGGCGCGCGATGCGCTTGTTCGAGTTGCCCGCCGCCACAAGAGAGAGGACCTCGACCTCCCGCGACGACAGCTGCGACCCGGCCACACGCTGGGCCAGCCGGTCGGCTACCGCTGGAGGAATCCATCGCTTCCCGGCGTGGACGCCGCGGATGGCCGCCACCAGCTCCTCGCTCCCGGTATCCTTCAAGAGGTAGCCGCGGGCCCCGGCCTTCAAGGCCTGGTAAATCTCCTCGTCGCCGTCGAAGGTGGTCAGAACCAGGACACGGCAGGCGGAAAAGCGCTCGCCGATCCAGCGGGTGGCCGCCACACCGCCCATTCCGGGCATGCGCAGGTCCATCAGGACCATGTCCGGCCGCTCGGTAGAGCAAAGCTCGCAGGCCCGTTCCCCGCTGTCGGCTTCCGCCGCGACGGCCATGTCCGGCTGTCGGGCGAGGATCGCCGACAGCCCCTCGCGAACGACCGGATGATCGTCGGCCACGACGACCCGAATTCTCGAGGGGTGATCGGCCGCGGCGCTGTCGCGCTTCGCCTGGCTCACGAGACCGGCACCCGCACCCGAATTCGCGTCCCGCGCCCCGGATGGCTGGACACATCGAAGCTGCCTCCGAGCTTCTCGGTTCGCTCCCGCATCCCCAGGAGGCCGAAGTGTCCCGGGCCGGCTCCGGCGCCGGTTTGCGGATCGAACCCGCGGCCGTCGTCACGCACGGAGAGATTCACCGAGTCGGCGTCGTAGGCGAGCTCGAGCTCGATCTCCTTGGCTCCGCCGTGCGTGGCCGCGTTGGTGACGGCCTCCTGCCCGATCCTCAGGAGATTCGACTCCACCTCGTCGGAAAGCCTCCGGGCGCTGCCGCGGATGTGGACGGGGACCGGGCGTCCCAGACGCTCCTGCGCCGCGGACGACAGCGCCTCGGCCAGGCCGCGCTCCTCGAGCGAATCGTGCCGGAGTTGCCAGACCGACCGCCGAGCCTCGGTCAGGCCTTCATGCGCCAGCGATCGGGCGCGGTCGACGTGCCGCCGCGCGGAGACCGGATCGACCTGAAGCGTCTCCGACGCCGATTCGAGCTGCAGGGAGATCCCGACCAGATCCTGCGCCAGCGTGTCATGGATCTCGCGGGCCAGCCGGCTGCGCTCGCCCAGGACGGCATGGAATTGCGCCTCCCGCCGCGTGTCGCGCTCCTCTTCCAGCAGGCAAAGGACCATTCCTAGGCCGACCGCGGTCACCAGAAAGACGTCGAACACGGCGAGCTGCGGCTCGTAGGGAAAGCTCAGGCCGAAGAGCTGGCCCAGGCCGATGACGAAATAGTGGAGCTGCTCGAGCCCGGAGAGGGCGAGAGTGACGCCGAGGGCCGCCGGCCCGATGGCCCGATCGGGGCCGCGCGCACGGAAGACGCGGACGCCGGCGTAGAGAAACGCAACGCCGGCCAGGCCCGCGCGCACCGACAGCCGCCAGAAGACTTTCCAGATCACGGCCCGCGCTGCGTAGGTGGCAAACAGGGCCGCGCCCAGACCCGCGGCCACCGAGAGGGCCAGGAGGATCCGCCGGGCCCGGGCGGTGTTTGGCCATCGATCGGCGAAAGCTCCCGCGCCGGCGAGGAGCAAGGCGATCATCACGTAGCCGGCGACGCCGGAGACCAGAGAGACGGCGAGCCGGGCGGCGAGTGCGCGCGGCATCTGCGATGCGAGGGAATGGCCGGCGACGGCGGTGGCGGTGTAAACGCCCGAAGCCAGCCAGAACCCTCCCCACAGGGTCAGGTAGGGCTTGCGGTAGCGCTGGCCGAAGACCCGCAGGACCGCAAAGAGCAGCAGCGCTGCCACCGAGCGGAGGACCCAGCCTCCGTAGACCGTCAGATTCGTGCTGGACATCCCGGAAGCTCCCGGCCGTACTCTACGACACGGCGGACAACAATATATATATTGTTAGCGGCCGCCGGAGGGCGCCTCGCCCGCGTGCGGAGGGATCTCTTCCGGGCGCTTGCCACGGTCCGCCGGATCCCGCCGCGCGTGCCGGCGCGCCACGAAGGGCTCTATGCGATAGCAGATCGGGCACTTGAGCTCCCCTTCCCGAGGGATGGGGGCAAACCGGACCGCCTGGCACCCCCGGCAGATCCAGCGGGCGAAACGTCGCTCGGCAGCCGGCTCGATCACGGGGAAATCCTACCTTCCCCCCGCCAAGGACGCAGCGGGCAGGTCTCTGGCGCGTCAACCGGCGTCTCCGGCCGATCGTCTCTTGGGTGACGTCCGGCGCCGCTTCGCCGGGCACTCCACAGCCCAGGAGGTCGCAATGCCAGTCCGCAAGGAGAGCCTCGCCGCAGCCGCCGCGGGCGCCGTCGCCCTCGCTCTGGCCGCGGCGGCGGTTCTGGCGGCGGGGCCACGCCGGCCGAGCCCGCCGACCCCGCGGATCCTCGAGGAGAACGTCGAGCTCGGCGGCCTGAAGGTCACGGTCTGGTCCGAGGCCTCGCCGGCTGCGGGCCGGCAACCGGTCCTTCTCTTCTCTCACGGCTTCCACGGCTGCTCCACCCAGTCCGAGTTCCTGATGGACGCTTTGGCCGCCGACGGCTACCTGGTCTTCGCCCCCAACCATTCCGATGCGACCTGCAACGGCGGCCAGGCCCGGTGGACCGATCCGCCCGAAGAGCCCTTCGCCGATCCGCAGGCCTGGAGCGACGCCACGTTCGCCGGCCGGCGACAGGACATGCAGACTCTCGCCGCGGCCATTGCTTCCGATCCGTCTTTCGGCCCGCGCGCCGATTTTTCGCGTCTGGCTGTGGCCGGACACTCGCTGGGCGGCTACACCGTGCTCGGCCTGGGAGGCGCGTGGCCGAGCTGGAACCTCCCGGGAGTCCGGGCGGTTCTCGCGCTCTCGCCGTACGACCAGCCGTTCCTCGTGCACGAGACGCTCGGCGGACTCGCCGCGCCGGTCATGTACCAGGGAGGCACGCTCGACCTCGGCATCACCCCGTCCATCGAGAAGCCCGACGGAGGCTACGACGCCTCGCCCCGGCCGAAATATTTCGCGGAGCTCTTCGGCGCCGGCCACCTGGCCTGGACCAACCTCGGCCCGCTCGCTCCCCGCGCCGACATCGTCGCCGACGGCGTGGCGTTCCTGGACCGCTACGTCAACGGCGCCCCTGCGGCGCCGGTCCTGACACAGCCGCAGCCGGGCGTCTTTCTCCTTCGCTACGACTCCGAGCTCGGCGACAACGGAAACGGGCAGCGGGGCGGACGGCGCTGAGCCCGAGGTGAGGACGAAGGTGGCAGGACCAGGGGCGTAGGGAATTCCCTAACCCCGCATCCCTCGTCCCAGGTCCTCCTGTTAGAGTCCTCGCCGCTTGCACGAGCTCACTCAGAACCTGCGCTTCGCGCTTCGCACGCTCGCCCTGAGCCCGGGCTTCACCGCCGTGGCGCTGGCCACGTTGGCGCTCGGAATCGGCGCGAACACGGCGATTTTCAGCGTCGTCGACGCCGTTCTGCTGCGCCCACTCCCATACCCGGAACCCTCCCGCCTGGTCGGCGTTTTCCAGACGCTCCCGCGCCAGAGCGTCTCGCGAACGGGAATCTCCTATCTCAACTACGCCGATTTTGCCGGCCGCTCCCGATCTTTCCGGCCGCTCGGCGCGATCCGGATGCACGACTACACGCTCACCGGCCATGGTGAGCCGGAGCTCGTTGTCGGCGGCACCGTCACCGCCAACGTCTTCGCGGTGCTCCAGGTTCGGCCGCTTCTGGGCCGCGTTCTGACGGCCGAGGACGATCCTCCCGGAGCTCCCCCCGTGGCGGTGCTCGGCGAACGGCTCTGGCGCGAGCGCTTCGGCTCGGATCCCGAGATCGTGGGCAAGCCCGTTTACCTCGACAAGCAGCCCGCGACCGTGGTCGGTGTTCTCCCGGCTGCGTTCAAGACGCCGCCCGGATATCCGCCGGCGCAGCTGTGGCTGCCGCTGACGCACGATCCGGTTTTCAACGATCTGCGGCAGAAGCGGGGCGGACACTATCTGACCGTCGTCGGCCGACTCGCGCCCGGCGTGACGATCGACGGCGCGCGGGCCGAGCTCGCCACGATCGCCGCGGCGCTCGGCCGGCAGTATCCGAAGGAGAACGAGGGCTGGAGCGTGACGGTCCTCCCGCTGTCGGAGAGCATGGTCGGCGGCGTGCGCACCGCGCTCACCGTGCTCCTCGCCGCGGTTGTGCTGGTGTTTCTCATCGCTTGCGCCA
>DATFTF010000322.1:0-4262 GCA_035262245.1 Thermoanaerobaculia bacterium | reverse complement strand
AAGATGACCCGCTACTCCGTCAACGAGGGACTGTGGGGAACGACGATCGGAGGCGGCGAGACGCACGATCCCTGGATGCTGCCGCCAGAGGAGCTCTTCCCCGGAAACACCGCGGCTCGGGCCCCCCGCGCCTCTCGCACGGTGACGGTGGCGTTTCGGACGGGCCGGCCGGCGGCGCTCGACGGCCGCGCCATGGAAGCGCTGGCGCTGGTGGCCCGTTTGAACACCCTGGGGCGACGGTACGCCGCGGGCCGCGGAGTGCATCTGGGAGATACGATCCTGGGGGCCAAGGGGCGCGTCGTGTTCGAGGCGCCCGCGGCTCTGGCCCTGATCGCCGCCCACGCGGAACTGGAGAAGCTGGTGATGACCAAGGAGCAGAGGCACTTGAAGTCCCAGGTGGCGGAGGCCTACGGCCGCCTGCTCCACGAGGGGCTGGCCTTCGATCCCGCCCTCGAGGACGCCGCAGCCTTTCTGCGGGCGGGGCAGGGGCGGGTGACAGGCGAGGCACGCGTGCGCTATGCGCCCGGACGTCTGGACGTCGTCGGCGTGCGGAGCCCCCATTCGCTGATGCGCTCCGATGTCGTCCGCTACGGCGAAGCCAACTCCTATCTCACGCCGGCCGAGGCGCGGGGAGTCGGCAAGACGCTGGCCCTTCCAGGGATGCTTTCAGCGCTGGCCGGCCGGACATCGCGATGAAGATCACGCTGGACAAGATCGCCTCCTCCACCGCGCGGCTGGATCTGCCCCGGGAGGTCGAGATCTCGCAGCACATCGAGGCGCGGGAGGGAAACGTCCTCGCCGTCCGGGCGCTCATGGAGAAGAGCGTTTACGATCGGCTGGAGCTGACCTCCGGCCGGATGGCCAAGATCAACAAGGGCGACGTGATGGCCGGCACTCTCGGCTATCGCCGGGCGCTCAAGGGCTTCGTGGGGACCATCCCCGAGTCGATCCACGTGGGCGATACCATCCACGTCCTGAACCTGGGCGGCGTGCTCGGCATCTGCATCGGTAAGAATCCGGACGTCGGCTCGCCGCTGGAGGTCGAGGTGCTCGGCGCGGTGATGCGCGACGGTGTCGCCGCCAACATCGCCCAGAACGCGATCCCGCCGCGCCAGGACCTGCCGGATTGCCCGCCGCTCGTTGTCGTCGCCGGCACCTGCATGAGCGCGGGAAAGACGGGTGCGGCCTCGGAGATCGTCAAGCGCTTCGCCCAGTCGGGCAGCCGCGTGGCCGCGGCGAAGCTCTCCGGCGTGGCGGCGCTGCGCGACACGCTGGACATGGAAGATCACGGGGCGTTCGCCACCCTCTCGTTCCTCGACTGCGGGCTCCCTTCGACCGCCCGGGTCCGCGACCTCGCCCCCTTCGCCCGCGCCATTCTGGCCGAGCTCGCGGCGAAGAATCCCGACGTGATCGTCCTCGAGCTGGGCGACGGGATCCTCGGCGACTACCACGTGGGGAGCTTCTTCGAGCATGACGACCTGACCCGGGCGACCCGAGCGGTGGTGATGTGCGCCAACGATCTGGTCGCGGCCTGGGGGGCGAAGGAGCTCATGAATCGGTGGGGAATCCCGATCACCGTGGTTTCCGGCCCGGTGACCGACAATCAGACCGGGACGGATTACATCGGGCAGGAGCTCAAGCTCCCGGCGGCCAACGCGAAGACCGACGGGCGGACGCTCTTCGGCATCGTGTACGAGGAGATCCACAAGACGGCCGAGGCCAGCCGTCCGTGAAGGCCGCCATCTTCGGCGCGAGCGGCTATGCCGGGGGAGAGCTGCTCCGGCTGCTCCTCGATCATCCCGAGGCGGAACCGGTGGCGGTCATCTCGCGCTCGCAGGCCGGACAGCCGGTCTCGGCCGTGCACCCGCATCTGTCACGCCTGACCGACTTGAAGTTCGATTCGGAGCTGCCCTCCGACCGAGCCGACGTCGTTTTCCTCTCCGGTCCCCACGGATACGCCATCGACGTCGCTCCGACGCTGCTCGACAGCGGCATCCCGGTCATCGATCTCTCCGCCGACTTTCGGCTGAAGGACCCCGGTTCCTTCGAGCGGTTCTACGGGCCGGTGCCCGCCGGCTTCGCGCGGCAGAAGGAGTTCGCCTACGGCCTTCCGGAGATTTTCCGGGACCGGATCGCCGCCGCGCGGGCCGTCGCTTCGCCGGGATGCTTCGCCACCGCCGCGATTCTGGCGCTGGCGCCGCTTTGGAGAGACGGTCTCGTCGCGCCCGGAGCCCCGGTCTCCATTTTCGCCGTCACCGGCTCTTCCGGTGCCGGGGTCACGCCCGTGGCCACGACGCACCATCCGCGCCGGGCCTCCGCTTTCTTCGCCTACGGCGTCGACGGCCACCGCCACCTTCCGGAGATCGAAGAGTCGCTCTCGGCGATCGGTCCGCCGGCGGCGGGGCGCATCGTCTTCCAGACTCACTCCGCGCCTCTCGTGCGCGGGATCTTCGTAACTGCGGCCGTTCCGCTGGCCAGCCCGACGAGCAAGGAGGGACTGCGGGCCGTTTACGAGAAGTACTACGGCGGTGAGTTCTTCGTGCGGCTGGTGGACGGGTCTCCCGACGTGGCGGCGGTCAAGGGAACCAACTTTGCCGACATCGGCGTCGCGATGCGCGAGTCGGTGGCGCTCGTCTTTGCGGCCCTCGACAATCTGGTCAAGGGCGCCGCGGGGCAGGCCATCCAGGCCATGAACATCCTGTTCGGACTTCCGGAGTCCGCGGGCCTGAAGATGTCGGGCGTTTTTCCATGAGCGGGCCGGAGACCGCCGCCGTCTCGGCGGAGCTGACGACCTATACGCGCTGGCCGATCACGGTCGTGCGGGGCGAGGGATCGACGGTCTGGGACGCCTCGGGCAAGAGCTATCTCGACCTCTACGGGGGTCACGCAGTCGCCGCGACGGGCCATTGCCACCCGGAGATCGTCCGGGCGATCCGCGAGCAGGCCGGTCGTCTCCTCTTCTATTCCAATGTCGTCGCGCTTCCCGTCCGCGCGCAGGCCGCCGAGGCCATCGCGGCGCAGGCGCCGTCCCCGCTCTCGAAGGTCTTCTTCGTCAACTCCGGGACGGAGGCCAACGAGAACGCGATGCGGCTGGCCCGCCGGTCGACCGGCCGCAGCGACATCGTCACGTTCAGCGGCGCCTTCCACGGCCGCACCGCCGACGCCATCTCCGCGGCGGGGCTTTCGAAGTACCGGGAGCTCGGCGCGCCCAACGTCCCCGGCCATCGCATCGTGGCGTTCGGGGATCTCGACGCCGCGCGCGACGCCGTGGACGAGCGCGTCGCCGGCGTTCTCCTCGAGCCGATCCAGAGCATGGCCGGCGTCCTGACCGCTTCGCCGGAGTACCTGCAGGGGCTGCGCCGCCTCTGCGACGAGCGCGGGGCGAAGCTCATCTACGACGAAGTCCAGACCGGTTTCGGCCGCACCGGAACGTTCTTCTACGCCGGACGCCACGGCGTGGTGCCGGATCTGGTGTCTCTGGCCAAGGGGATCGGAAGCGGCGTACCGCTCGGTGCGGTCCTGATCTCCGAGGAGATCGCCGTCGGCGTGAAGCCGGAGGAGTACGGCACGACGTTCGGAGGAGGGCCTCTGGCCTGCGCCGCCGCGGAGGCCACCGTGCGCGTCATCGAGAGTGAAGGCCTGCTCGGCAACGTGCGCCGGGGGAGCGACCGCCTGAAGACCGGACTCGCGGGGCTGCCCGGCGTGCGCGAGGTGCGCGGCGAGGGCTTTCTCCTGGGCGTCGTTCTGGATCGCCCCGGAAAGCCGGTGCGCGAGGCGCTCCTCTCTCGAGGGTTCTTGGTCGGCGGCAGCGATCTGCCCGACGTGCTGCGCCTGCTGCCCCCTCTGGTGTTGCGCCCCGAGGAGATCGACCGCTTCCTCGAAGCGATGGCGGCCGTCCTGTGAATCACTTCCTCACCACGCGGAACCTGTCCGCCGACCGCTTCGAAGGGCTTCTCACGCGCGGCGAGGAATTTCGCAACGGCGCGGAGAGCCGCGCTCTCGCCGGCCGCCACGTCGGCCTGGTCTTCTTCAACCCTTCCTTGCGGACCCGGGTCTCCATGGAGGTGGCCGTGTCGCGCCTGCACGGCACGCCGGTTGCGCTTTCGGTGGCCGGCGATGCCTGGGCCATGGAGTACGAAGACGGGGTGGTCATGGACGGGGCGGCCGCCGAGCACGTGCGCGAAGGGGCCGGCGTGTTGGGACGCTACTGCGACCTGCTGGGAGTGCGATCCTTTCCGGTCGGAAAGGACTACGCGAAGGAT
>DATFTF010000321.1:0-10882 GCA_035262245.1 Thermoanaerobaculia bacterium | reverse complement strand
GGTGGCGCTTCTTCGGTGTGCAGCGGACCCGAAACTGATGAGGGGCCAGGACAGTCCCCTCGCGACGCGCATCGTTGTGGGCATCACCGCCGCCCTGATGTTCGCCGCGGGCATCGGTATGTTCGTCTTCTAGGAGTCAGCGATCTGACAGGAGGAGCTCGCGGTAGTGAGAGACGGGTACGGGACCCAGTGACAGCATCCGGTCCATGAAATCTTTCAAGCGAAACCGGGGGCCGCGGGCGGCCTTCATCTCCTCGTACAGCCTGAAGATCTGGCGGTAGCCCAGATAGTACGTCGTCATCTGAGTGGGACTGGTGATCGCGCGGGTCCACATGTTGGAAGCGAACTGGTCGTCCTGCAGCGCCTCCTCCTTGACGAAGCGAATGACCTCCGGGCGCGGCATCTGGGAGGTGTGGACTCGGATGTCCACGATCGTGCGGGCGATGTTCTCCATCTGCTTCTTCAAATGAGCGAGACGGTCGAGCGGGCCTCCCCAGCCGGAATCGAGGGTGATCCGCTCGCAGAAGGTGCCCCAGCCCTCCACGTAGACGCCGTCAGGGAAAAGAGCCCGGAATTTTCGCGGCTGATGCGCGGCGACCTTCAGCTGCAGGTAATGGCCGGGAAGAATCTCGTGCGGCGTGATCATGACGTTGAAATGGTGGTTGAAGTCGCGGAAGAAGCCGTCGCGCTCCTTGGCGGTCGCGGAGTCGGAAGGCGTCGGGAGAAACCAGAGGGTCTGAGCGTCCGGAGCGTAAGGGCCCGCCGGATAGACTCCTCCCACGCTCTGCCCCACGAAAAAGGCGGGAGATCGATCGGTGGTCAGGGTCAAGGGATCGGGAAGGCTCACCACCTCGTGGGCGTGCAGGAAGGCATCGAGATCCGACACCTGCTTCTTGTAGTCGGCGACGAACTCTTCGGTGTCTTTGGCGCGGTCGGCTGCCACTGCCGTGAACAGGCGTGACAGCAACGCCTTCCCCTCGGCCGGCGCCTCCTCGCCGGGAAAGATCTCATTCCAGACCGAACGGCCGTAATCCGCGGCTTCTCTTCTCTTATCTCCCAGCGCCACGACGGCCTGTTCGGCGACGGAAGAGGGGCGATCGTTCTCGCTCGTGGCGATCCGGAAGGCCTCCGCATAGTCATTTCCGAGGCGCGGACTCCCGCTGGCGCGGCCGGCGAGCGTTTCCAGAAAGAGGGCGAGCCGATCGAGCGCTCGAGCCGCAGCGTCCGCCGCTGTCGAAGCTCGAGCCTTCTCCTCGCCGGAGAAGAGCGCGCCAAATCCTTCGCGCGCGAAACGGGCCGAGGCCCGCGCCTGGGAAGCGGCGATACGACAGAGCTCCGGCGAGAGAAACGCGGGACTTGTTGAAGAGAGCGCCTCTTGCGCCTGACGGGCCAGACGCGGAATCTGCCCCATGCGGTCGAGCGCAGCGGAGAGGCGTTCGGTCAGAGGCCGGTCGTTTCGCACCAGAAGAAACACGGTGGCGTTGCCTGCGACCCCGGTCCAGAAAAGGGGGTCGCGCTCGGGGCGATGCCGCACGGCGTGCTCGTGAAGCTCCCATTGGGCGTGTCGCAGAGTCAGCTCCGCGTCGAGCCGATCGTCCAAGGAGAGCGAATCGGAGGCCAAGGCGGACGAGAGCCGCGCAACGGTCTTGCGGTTGAGAGAAATCCAGCGATCCAGACGCAGCCGAGACAGGTCTTCGAGCCGATTGTCGAAGTCGTGTCGCCCGGCCTCCGTGGCGCGGCTGGGGAAGGTCTCGAAGTACGCCTCTACATAATTTGAGACGGTTTCGCCGGAGCTCGCGGGCGAGGTGGCGACCACGACTGCGAAGAGAGCGGCGAGCACGGAGCAATCCTAGCGAACCGGGGAGCGCCGGGAGTGAGCGTTTCCGGCGACTGTCGGCTGCGGCGGTCGCTGCACGACCAGCAGCCGAAACGTTTCCAGGAAGACCACCGGGCCTACCTTCGTTTGGAATGGTTGCGGCCGCCGCTGGCGAATCCAGTGCCGCGGCCGCCAGCCATGCCCGCCTCCATTTTCAGCAGCCTGCTGGTCATCAATAGAATTGAGACGAAATATGTTCATAGGAGAGAGATGAGGGCCCTGGTAGTGGAAGACGATCAGCGCTTGAGGTCGCTGGTGGTCCGCAGCCTGACGCGCGTGGGACTAGCCTGCGACGAGGCCTCGCGGGTCGCGGAGGCCGAGGAATCGCTGGGAATCCACCAGTACGACCTTCTGGTACTCGACCGGCGGCTGCCCGACGGCGACGGTCTGGCCATCTGCAAGCGCGCGCGGTCGAACGGGTTCACGAATTCGATTCTCATGCTCACCGCGCTCGACGATCCGGAATCTACGGTGGAAGGGCTCTCCGAGGGCGCGGACGATTATCTGGGCAAGCCCTTCGACCTGGACGTCCTGGCTGCTCGAGCGCGCGCGCTTCTCCGGCGCAATGAGCGGCGTCCGGCGGCCGAGCTCGCCTGCGGCGAGTTGCGGCTCGATCCAGGACGCCGGGCCGCGTGGAAGGGGCGCGAGCCGCTCCTGCTGACGGCCCGGGAATTCTCGATTTTGGAAACGCTCATGAGGCAGCCCGGCGCGGTGGTTTCCCGCGAGGAGATCCTGGAGCAGGCCTGGGGAGAGCGCGAGGAGCCGATGTCCAACACCATCGACGTGCTGGTGGCCCGCCTGAGGCGCAAGATCGACGCGCCCAAGCGTCCGTCGCACATCGAGACGGTGCGGGGCATGGGATACCGGCTGATATGAGCCTCGCCTTGCCGCGGCCGCGCCGCGCGCGCACGCGCATCGCGCTCGCCGGCGCCTTTCTTTCGGCGCTCTTTCTGGTCGTCATAGCGTTCGCCATGCGGACGATCGTGCGCAGCATGACCTTCGCCGACATCGATGACGAGCTGTACACGCTCTCGGTGGCCCTGGGCTCGAGCTTCGAGCTGGAGGGATTGCTCGAGTCCAAGCGCGACACCCTCCGGGCGGGCCTGGAGGCCAACGCGTTCGAGTTCCGGCTGGCCAATCACTCGGCCATCCTCTTCGACGGCGATACGCCGATCGCCGCCTCGGGCAATCTGCTCAAGGGGGGAACGCTGCCGGGAGGGATCCTGCCGTTCCGCGACCGCCAGGAAGTCCCCTACACCGCCGTCGAGCCGTACAGCGGTCAAGGACGCTGGTGCCGCTTTCTCGTCACCCGCCTGCAGGGCAAGGCGCGCGGATCGACGCTGGTGCTCTTTCGCTGGATCGGGCCGTCCCTGCGCAACCTGGCACGTCTGGATCGGGCGCTGGCGCTCTTCGTCCTGACCGGATTTCTCGGAACGGCGGCCATCCTGACCTTCGCCGTGGGCCGCGCCATCCGGCCGGTGGAGGTCATCACCCGTCAGACCCAGGAGATGGAAGCGACGGATCTCTCCGGCCGCGTCCCGGTCTCGGGAGGGGAGGAGTTTCAAAGGCTGGCCGCGGTCATCAACTCGCTGCTCGACCGCGTCGAAGCGGCATTCCGGGCTCAGCGCCGCCTGGTGGCCGACGCGGCCCACGAGCTGAAGACGCCGATCGCCGTCCTGGTGGGCGAGGTCCAGGAAGCGGGGCGCCCCGAGGCTTCCGAGCCGGAGCGGCGGGACTCGATCGACACCATCGGCCGCGTGGCCCGCGGTCTTGCGAGCGAGGTCGACAATCTCCTGCACTTGGCGCGTGGCGACGCGGCGCCGCCGCCCCGCCCGGTGCCGTGCGACCTCTCGGCCATCGCGGAGGAGACGGTCGCGTCGCATCACCTGCTGGCGGCGCGGCGGGGCGTGCGCTTCCATTTAGAGCGGGATGGGCCGGCGCAGTTTTCGGGCGACCGGGCCGGAGTCGCACGCGCCGTCTCCAACCTCGTCACCAACGCGATCCTCTACACGGCCCCGGACACCTCGATCGACGTCCTGGTCGGTCGGCGTCCCGGCGAAGTCTTCCTGGAAGTCCGCGATCGGGGACCCGGAGTTCCGCCGGAGCGGCGGGCGGAAATCTTCGAACGTTTCGTGCGTCTGGGCGACGCCCGCGAGAGGAACCCGGAAGGTTCCGGCCTGGGCCTCGCGATCGTGGACCAGGTCGTCAAGTCCCACGGCGGCCGTGTCCAGGTTGGAGACCACGAGGGCGGAGGCGCCGTCTTCTGTCTGACGCTTCCGTCGGCGGAGCAGCCGCCGGCGACGCAGTTCCCGGCCTAGTCCCGCCCTCTCTCCGCCGGGGATCCAGCAGCGGCGCCTCGCCCTCGAGACTACGGCAGCGTGAAGGTGCAGCCCGGGATCGTGCCGCCGACCGGGACGTCGACGAAGGTGTTAGGACACTTGGGCTGGCCGCTCGACTGCACGGACATGACGGCGGCGATCGTCGGGGGCGTGCCCGTTCCGCAGGTCTTGGCCGACAGCACGACGCTGTAGGAGCCCGCAGGCGCGCCGGGCAGGAGCACGTGCTCAGTCCTCGGAGCCGTCGACTCGCATCCAGCCGGAACCACCGTTCCCACAGACTGCCCGGAGCTGTTCAAGATCCGGATGTCGACGTCGCCCGGACCGCTCCACGAGACGTCGGCTTCGACGAACTGCGCCGGGGCTGTCGGCGTCAAAGTCGGCGAGGGGGTGGCCGTGGGCGTCGCGGTGAAGGTCGGCGTGGCCGAGGGCTTGGAGCCACCGCCTCCGGTGTTGTTGGCGATGGCCAGGCCCGCTCCGGCGGCCACAGCCACTCCGGCGGCGATCCAAACGCCCTTGCTCGCGCCTCCGGACTTCGCGGTGGTTCCTTGCGGGCCCGTCGTCGCGCCCGTCGCGGAGGTCGAGGCTCCGCCGGCCGACCCTCCCAGGGCCTGCGCCAGCGTGACCGTCGCCCCGGAGAACAGAATGATGAAGCCGATGTCCTTCTTGTTGAAACCCGGCGGCACCGGGTTCTGCCCCTCGCGCGTCAGCCCGACCGTCAGGTTGGCTCCGCTGTCGGGCACCGCCATCGCCTTGGCCTTGCAGGCCCGGCCGGGCACGACCGGCGGCACGTATTCGCCCTTTTCGGAAACGAGGGCCGCGACGTCGCGCGCCCTCAGCTTGTAGTCGATGGCTTTGGTCTCCGGCAGGGGCCGGGGCAGAGCGGCCTCCAGGCCCTCGGCCGGCCCGCGCATCACCGTGTAGTAGAAGTCCTCTGTGCCGGCCGCCTTGAAATAGACGTACCCGCGGTCCAGCTGCGGTCCGGGCTCGACCTGGGCATCCACGAGCGGCGCAAGCTCCGTGGTCACGCAAACGAGCGGATCGTGCCGGATGAGCAGCGACGAACGCTCTGCCGACTGCGCCTGCGGCAAGATCGCGGCCGCCGCCTCAGGGGTTACCAGGCGCGAAGCGAGCGCGGCGGCGAGGACGACGCTCAGAGTCCGGCGGCGAGCGAGGCCGCCCGCGCTCATCGCGCAACCTCCGGGACGCCGGAACGGCCGGCCCGCGTCACCTGCGCCCGGTACTTCTGGTCGCTGACAAGCTCGAGCCAGACGTCGCCGGTCACGCCCCAGGCCCCCACGTCCCAGACGCCCGCGCCGCCGGCGGGCACCGAGAGCCGCCGCTCGAGGCGCACACGGCCGTCCGTCGAAAGCAGCCGGAGGAAGACGATCGCTTCCCGCGATTCGCCGTTGGAGAGCGCGACCCAGAGCGCGTCGGGACCGGTCACCACGACTCGGGTCCGCCGGCGTCCGGGCTGGCTCGCGTCCAGCGCGACGACCGAAGACAGGCCAACGCGCGAGGTCCCCGCCGGCGCGACGGTGAACGTCTGTGTCGACGTCGAGCTGCCGGCGCCGTTGGTCGCGATCAAGGAGACCGTGTGCGGCCCCGCGGCGGCGAAGGTGTGCGATGGAGACTGAACGGTCTCGGTCGCTCCGTCGTCGAAGACCCAGAACCAGGAAGTCGCCTGGGGAGAGCTCGTGTCGGTGAAGGTCACCGCGGCGTTGACGCGCGCGTCGGCGGACACGGTGAAGCTCGATTGCGGCGGCGTCAGGAAGAGGGCGACCGGATCGCTCGAGGCCTCCGGGCCGTCCTGAAGGGGGCTGCAAGCCTCGGCGCGGACGAAGACCTGGATGGGATCGAGATCCTGCCCGCGCGGCAGCAGAAGAGCCGCAGGAGCGGCCACGAACGTTTCCTGGCCTCCGTTGACGCGCACGCTGTACTGCAGTGGGACGGTGCCGGTGGCGGGCGCGTGCCAGTCGACGACGATGTATTCCGTAGGCGCGGGCGGACGCGCCGGCGTGATTCCGGACGCGTTCACCTCGATGCCCGTGACCGCACCGGGAGGATCGCAGGTGAGAGGCACGACCTGAACCGAAACGAAGTTGCTTTGCTGGCTGTAGATGCATCCCAGCGCCTCCACCTCGAAAGTCAGGGTGGTGCCCGGATCGCCCTCCACAGTCACCGTCGCCGACGTTGCGGTGGTCGTCGCTACGAGCGAGAACGTCTGGCCGCCGTTGAGAGACTGGAAGACCCCGTACTGGCCGGAGAAAAGGACCGCGGGGTTCCACGTGAGTGTCACGGTGTCGCCAGGCTTGGCCGACGTCGGATTGACCGTCAATCCGGTCACCGGAGGCGCGCTGGGGCACGGCCCGGTCTCGACCACGGTCACGACGTTGCTCGCCGAAAAGAGGCTCGGATTGCACGAAGGCACTGCCAGAATCCGGAAGTCGTAGGTGCCGGGCAGGCCGAGCATCGCGTACTTGAACGTCGCGACCCCCGAGCCGGCCGCGGGAATGGAGGCGACCGACGCGAACCCGCCGGTGTTGGACCGAACCTGGACGGTGTAGCTGCCCTGCCCCTTGGGAATGGTCTCCGTCCAGGAGAGCGTCACCTTCTGGCCCAGGCTCGCCGTCCCCGGCGCGACCGAGAGCGACGGCGCGGGCGGCACCGCGCAGCCGGAGGACACGATGACCAGGGAATAAGAGGCCGATCCGACGCAGAGGTTGACGTCCTTCGCCGTGATCGTGAAGCTGAAGGTCCCCGAGGCCGTGGGCGTTCCCGACAGAAGCCCGCCCGTGGTGAGAGTCAATCCCGGCGGCAGCGAGCCGGAGGAGACCGTGAATGTGTAAGGGCTCGCTCCTCCCGAGGCCGTGAGCGTCTGGCTGTAGGTGGTTCCCTGGTTTCCCTGGGGAAGCGTCGCCGGCAGGACTGTGATCGGCGGGCAGCCGCCGCTCGCGGTGAAGCAGGGAGAGAACTCCGAGGTGTTGGCGGTGGAGAGTGTACTGATGACGGTGAGCGTGGCCGTGGACGTGATCACCGACTGACCCGCGAGGATCGGAAAGGTGAGCGGTCCGAAGCTCGCGTTGCCGGCGCTGTCGGTCGTGACCGTCGTCGATCCGAGAAAACTGTCCCCCTCCCCGTTGCCCGAAGCATCGCAGGCGGCGTTGGAGAAGAACTCGATGGAGAAGTTGTTGGAGGGCACGCTGTTGAGCGTCCCCGACAAGGCCACGTTTCCCGCGGCGATGGTCGCCGACGTGATCGTCGGATAGTTCTGAAGCCCGTTGGGACCAGCGTCGGCATCGAGCGGATCGTTGGGCGTGGGGATGGTGACCGAGGGCGAGGCTCCCAGCTTGATGCCCAGGCCGCCGTTTCCGGAGATGGAGTTGCCGGAGATGAAGTTGTTGACGCCCCCGGTTGCGGCGACGCCGTCGATCAAGATCCCCGTGCCGCCGTTGAAGGCGATCCGGTTGGCGGAACTCGCGCCTCCGCCGATGACGTTCCCGCTCGCGAAGGTGTTGATGTGGATCCCGGCAACGGTCTGGCCGCCGATGCCGGCGCCTCCGGACGCATTGGTCCCGATGCGGTTGTTCGTAACCACCGCGCTCGGGCCGGTCTGGGCGCTCAGGACGATACCGTCGGTGGCATTTCCGGAGACCAGGTTTCCATCTGCCGACGTCTTGCCACCGACGGTGTTGCCGACCGCGTTGACGGTGATCCCGACGGAATTCGCGAGCGCGGCGGTGCCGGTGACGTCGGTGCCAACATAGTTGCCGGCCACGATGCTGCCCGTTCCCGCTCCGGTGATGAGGATCCCCTCGGCTCCGTTTCCGGAGATAACGTTGCGCGCTCCCAGCACTGCGGATCCGATGATGGCCGTCCCGCCGGCCAAGGCGATTCCCTGGGACTTGTTGGGAAGCGCCGCGGTGCCCGCGGCGGTCGTTCCGATCTGATTTCCCAGAATGAGGGCGTCCGAAAAGGGGGAGACCCGAATTCCGGTTGCGCCATTTCCCGAGATGAGGTTGCGATCCGCGGGGTTGATTCCCCCGATGATGTTGCCGACCTCGTCGGAGCCGATGAAGATCCCATCGCCGCCGTTGCCCGGCCCGGCCGCGGATCCGGAAAAGTCCGTTCCGATGAAATTGCCGACGATTGTGTTCCCGGGGCCGTTGATATTGATGCCATTGGCGAAAGCACGGCTGATGACGAGCCCGCGCACCGTGATGTTCGAGCCCGCGAGCTGGAGCCCGACGCCCAGCCCGTTGGTGAGGTCGATCTCGATGGTCAGGACGGCATTGGTGCCCAACCCCGGCCCGTTGGTATTGACTTTCGCGCCGGGCTGGGTATAGCCGTCGATCAGCATCGGAACCTGAAGGTTCGGCAGCGAGGTGGTCACGGCGATGATATGCGTCGGCGGGCCGACTGCCGGGATGTTGAATTGGATCGTGTCGTTGGTCCCGTAGGCGCCGACGGCGACGACGTCGGAGATGTTGGCCCCGGCGTTTAAGGACAGGATGGCTTCACGCAGCGAAACACCGTCGCCGATAGCGACCTGGTCATTTGAGTTGGTGACGGTGATGGTCGCCCCGGAGGATTTCCCCACCGCCATCAGCGCGAGCAGGGTCGCCAGCGCCGCGAGGCGGGATCGGCACCGGGCGCGGGCTGGACCTTCCGAGGCGTCTGTCTTCGCGATCGAGGTGCCCCGCATCCATCTGCCTGTCATATCCGCTCCCCGCCGAGGAGCCGGGCGACCCGAAGGTACCGAGCGGCCCCGCCGCTCGCCCACTTCGAGCGCCGACTACCGCGGAAAATCTCCGCCTAGACTAACGCGCAATCCCGGTTCGGTGGGATGACTTTCTTTGCCCGCCGGGAGGCAAGTGACTGATGGGAAAGGGACGTTGACGATGCGGGACTGGGATATTCCACGGGCCTCGGCCCCTGGCGAGACCTCAGTAACTTCGACCCCGCGGCTTATGAGCCCGCGGTCGGGGTGGGCGCCGGAGTCGACGCCGCTCGCGGAGACGAGGGCGGTGAAATGTGGATCGATGTCGCGATGTGCTTGCCGTCGCGGTCGAGATAGCGCAGGGTGACCGACTGTCCGGCGGCCAGATGTCCGCCGACGACCGCTGTCGCGTTGGTCCAGACCAGAGTGGTCTGCCGTCCTGATGAGCCGCGGACGACGAGGGTCTTGTTGGCGTCGTCGACGCTGGCGACCGTGCCCGAAAGCGCGAACCCGTGGACCTTGGCCTTGCTCGGGGCGACGGCGCCCCATGCGATCTGAGCCGCGAGCAGGCAGGCCGCGGCCAGCACGAGTCGCCTCATCTTCCCGAGACTAGGATTGCCATGGTGAACCCGAGGTGAACGGGAACACGTCGGGCGACGGCGTGATCGGGTCATCGCGATCTCGGAGGCTCCAGGTAGTCCTCGCCGCGCGCGAGAAGACCCCGGACCAGATCCGCATAGAGCGACACGGCGCGTTCGACTTCCGAGAGACGCACCCTTTCCTGCGCAGCATGCGCGTCCAGGATCGAACCGGGACCGATCAGCAAAGGTTGCCCCCAGGACTTCAGGAGCGGCAAGTCGCAGGCGAAGGACACGACGTCGCCGGCGGCGCCGCGGGGAAGGCGAAAGTGGATCGGATCGGAACGGTAGGCCACGTCGACCGTCGCGGCGCGTCCGACCGCTTCGGAGATGCGCCCGAGGAGCTCTTCGACCGGACGGCCGGTGCGAAACAGAATTTCCGCCCGGCCGGAGTCGGCGAGCACGTTGGGCGCCACACCCGCTCGAAGGACCCCGATGTTCATGGACGTGCCGCCGAAGACCGTGTCCGACGGAACGTCCAGAGCGCGCAGGGCCGCGAGCACGTCGAGCAGCGGCGGCACCGCGGACGCGCCGGCCTCGGCCTGGGACGAATGAGCTGCCTTTCCATGCGTTTCCACGGCGATGCGCAGGCAGCCCTTGCAGCCCGCCACAAACCGGTTTTCGGTCGGCTCTCCTCCCACCAGGAATTGGACGCCGTGCGCCGGCCGCTGGTTGGCGGCGAGCGCGCCGTCGCTTCCGAGCTCCTCTCCCACCACCACCAGGAGCCCGGCCTCGTCCGTGTCGCGGCTCACCTCCTCCAGCGCCGTGGCCATCGCGGCGAGGCTGGCCTTGGCATCGCAGGCGCCGCGGGCGAAGAGCGTGTCTCCCTCTCGCCGGGGCTCGAAATAAGGAGGCACGGTATCGGCGTGAGAGGTCAGCACGACGCGGGGGGTGCCGCGTCCTCGCAGAAGGAGATTCCGCCGTCCGGGTGTGACCTCTGTCGTCTCGATCAGCCAGGAATCGGAGCGGAATCGCTTCTCGAGAAGGTCGACGATCGGACCTTCCGATCCGGTGACCGAGGGAATCGCCACCAGCTCGTGGAGCAGGTCGACGGCCCTTCCGCCCGCATCGCCATGGGTCACGGCGGCACCCGCATGGGGAACGATCATAGACTCGCAGGTCATGAGAAAACTCCTGCTCGGACTCTCAGCCGCCGCTCTTCTGGCCGGTTTCGCCGCGGCCCACTCTCCGCAAGCGCCGCGCTTCGATCTCTTGATCCAGGGAGGCCGCGTCGTCGACGGCACCGGGGCGCCTTACATCGTCGCCGACGTCGCGGTGATCGGAGGCCGCATCGCGGCCGTGGGGCGCCTCT
>DATFTF010000320.1:0-14519 GCA_035262245.1 Thermoanaerobaculia bacterium | reverse complement strand
GATGTGAAACGAAGCAGACTCCGGAGCCAGCAGCTCGTAACGGGTGTACTCGTCCGTCTCGACCGGCTGCTCCCGCGCGACTTCGGCCTCGGCCGCCGCCGAAGCTCCGCCTGCCGCTCGCGTAGGAGCCGCCGAGCGCTGCGATGCGCAGCTCCACATCAGCGCTGCGAAGAGAACCGCCAGACGCCGCAAGACGGGCGCGAGTATACCGGCTGCACGCCGAGCGTAAGATGGTCCGCTCCATGAAGCGGACGATCGATTCAGCATCCGAGGCGCCTGGGGAATACAATATAAAAATTGTATCGCTGACGCCCCGCGACTGGGCGGCGGTGCGGCGGATCTATCTCCAGGGCATCGCCTCCGGCCACGGAACCTTCGAAACGAAGGCGCCGAGCTGGAGAAAGTGGGACGCCGCCCACCGGCGCGACGTCCGGCTGGTGGCCCGCAACCGCGAGGAGATCCTTGGCTGGGCGGCGCTCTCGCCCGTCTCCGCGCGCAAGGTCTACGCGGGGGTCGCCGAGGTGAGCGTTTACGTCGCCGAGCGAGCGCGCGGCCGCGGCGTCGGTCGGGCGCTGCTGGAGGCCTTGATCCGGGCCTCGGAAAGCGCCGGCCTCTGGACCCTGCAGGCGGGAATCTTCCCGGAAAACGAGGCCAGCCTTGCCCTTCACCGCCGCTGCGGGTTTCGCCTGGTCGGCGTGCGCGAGCGGATCGGGTGCGCCCGCGGCGTCTGGCGGGACGTCTGCCTGCTCGAGCGGAGGAGCCCCGCCGATCCGCCGCCTATCTCGGAAAAAAGAGGGACAGAGTCAGGAGTGCGCCGATTCCAACCGAGACCCAGACGTTCGAGACGAAGTAGCCGTAGGCCATGAGCGCGATGCCTAGGAAGAGCGGCCGGGGCTCGCCGTTCTTCTTGCCGTAGCGGAAGGCGGCGAACCCCACCAGGCCGAAGAACACGGCCACCACGATCGAGGCCGCCGAAAGTTCTCCCAGCTCCAGGCCGTTCATATCGGGGTCGCCATACGCCTCATCGAAAATTCGCCGCGCCGGTCAACGGCCGGGGCCCGAGAATCGTAGAACAGTCGGGAACCCACAGGACGACGAAACGACATTGTGAAAATCCGGGGCAATCCCTCCGTCCTGGGCCGCGTCGTGATGGCCGCAACCGCCGGCGTGATCGCGGCGTTCCTTCTCGGCGCTCGCGGCGAGCGTCGGGTGCGCCGCTACCACACCCCGACCTCCAACAGCCAGCCGGGAGAGCTCGCGGCCGGGCCGGAAGGAGCTTTGTGGTTCACCGAGCGGGCGGGAAATCGCATCGGACGCATCACCAGCGAGGGAGTCATCACCGAGTTCCCCCTTCCGACCCCGGGTAGCCACCCCTCCTTCATCACGCTCGGAGCGGACGGAAATCTCTGGTTTACGGAGACCGTCGCCGGGCGCATCGGGAGAATGACCCCTAGCGGCGACCTCGCGGAGTTCGCGATCCCCGGCGGAGGGAGCCCCGCCGGTATCACCGCCGGCCCGGATGGGAACGTGTGGTTCGCCGACGAGGCGGGGGCCATCGGGAGGGTCAGCCGGGACGGAGGGATCTTCGAGTTCCCCGTCTCCTCCGGTGCGCAGCCCTACGCCATCGTGGCCGGCGACAACAACCTCTGGTTCACCGAGCCCAACGTCAACATGATCGGCAAGATGAACACCGGCGGTGGTCTTCTCGAGTACGTCGTCCCGACGCGCAACGCCAATCCCACCCTCATCGCCACGGGCGGCGACCATAACTACTGGTTTGTCGAGACGCCTCCGGACGAACCGTTCGCCCCGGAACCTCGGATCGGCCGCATCTCGTCGCTCGGAAACTTCCTGGATTTCACGTTGGGCTCGAGGGAGAGCGTCGCGGGCGCCCTCGCCGTGGGCCCCGACGGGAGGGTCTGGTTCACCGACACGGGACGGCAGCTCATCCGCGCCCTGACCTGGTTTGGAGAACCGACGCGCATCAAGATACCGGTCAGCGAGCCGTACGGGATCGTGGCCGGCCCCGATCACGCGATCTGGTTCACGGAAACTCCCGACGTGATCGGGCGGATCGACCTGGGACCGAAGGAATGGAAGCATTGATCCATTGATTCATTGTGTGATTAGGGCTCGACGAGTCCCAATTCGCGCTCTCGTCAATGAGCCAATGATTCAATGAGTCAATCTTCTCAGCCTCCGGCGATCGCTCCCAGCACCAGGAAGGGCTCGGCGCCCCGGACCACCGCCTCGGGCAGAGGCGCGTCGGGAGGCTCGTGAGAGAGATCCTCCCCGCAGGCGAAGAAGCGGACGAAGTCGCGCCGCTTGTGAGTCACGTGATCCCGGATCGCGCCGCGGAGGACCGGATACCGAGATTCCAGCGCGTCGAGCACCGCGCGCTGCGTGACCTGGCCCGAGACCTCGATCTCGACCTCCGGGCCGACTTTGGCCAGCGTGCGCAGATGCTGCGGCAGTTCGACCCGAATCATGAAAGCGTCTGGACCTCCACCGACAGGACCGCCGGCAGGTCGCGCACGATCGGCGTCCAGCTGTCGCCGGCGTCGGCCGAGGCGTAGACCTGGCCGCCGCTCGTCCCGAAGTACACGCCGCAGGGATCGCAGGAATCCACGGACATCGCGTCGCGCAGGACGTTGACGTAGCAATCCTTCTGGGGCAGCCCCTTGGTCAGGGCTTCCCACTCCTCTCCGCCCTTGCGGCTGCGATAGACAGAAAGCTTCCCATCGAGCGGGAAGTGCTCCGAATCGCTCTTGATCGGCACGACGTAAACCGTGTCCGGCTCGTGGGCGTGGACGTCGATCACGAAGCCGAAATCGGTCGGCAGGTTGCCGCTCACCTCGTGCCAGCTGTCTCCGGCGTTATCGCTGCGGAGGACGTCCCAATGCTTCTGCATGAAGAGCACGTTGGAGCGTGCGGGATGCATGGCCACGTGGTGGACGCAATGCCCGACCTCGGCGGTCGGATCGGGAATGTACTGGGACACCAACCCTTTGTTCACCGGCTTCCAGGACTTCGCGCCGTCATCGGTCCGGAAGGCTCCGGCCGCCGAGATGGCGATGAACATGCGGTTGCGATTCTTGGGATCCAGGATGATGGTGTGGAGACACAGTCCTCCGGCGCCCGGCTGCCAGTTCGGCCCCGAGCCGTGCAGGCGCAGACCGGGCAGCTCTTCCCAGTTCTGGCCTCCGTCGGTGGTGCGAAAAAGCGCCGCGTCCTCCGCGCCGGCGTACACCGTATTCGGATCGTCGAGCGAAGGCTCGAGATGCCAGATGCGCTTGAAGACCCAGGGCTTCAGCGTCCCGTCGTACCACTGGTGCGTGCCGGGAACTCCGTCGTAAACGAACTTGTTGCCCACGGGTTCCCAGGTCTTCCCGCCGTCGCTGGAGCGCTGGACCTGCTGGCCGAACCAGCCCGAGGTCTGGGAGGCGTACAGACGGTTCGGATCCGCGGGCGAGCCCTTCAGGTGATACATCTCCCAGCCGGCGAAATGCGGGCCGGACACGTCCCAATTCTTGCGCTTCGCGTCGGAAGTCAGAATGAAAGCTCCTTTTTTCGTTCCCACCAGCACCCGTACGTCGGTCATGAAACACTCCTTCTTCGCGCCGCCTCCTCGAGAACGGACCGCGCCTCGACTCACTATATCGACGTACGGCCTCCGGCCAAATCGACAGGCCGGCAAAAAAACCCGCTCACGACGCAGCCGGGCGCGGAGCGCAGCCGGATCCGGTCTATTCGTCGCGCAGAGCGTTCATGGGATCGAGCGACGCCGCTCGGCGGGCAGGCAGAAAGCTGGCGGCGAGCGTGACCGCTGAGAGGACGGCCACGGCGCCTGCCAGGACGAGCGGATCCCCGGGCCGCAGTCCGTAGAGCAGGGTTCTGGCGGCCTGGCCTCCTGCCAGCGACAGGACGATCCCGAACGCCAGGCCGACCACCAAAAGCACTGCGGCCTCCTTCAGGATCATTGCCAGGACCTCGCGCCGCCCTGCCCCCAGAGCCATTCGCACTCCGATTTCGTTGCGGCGGCGCGCGACGGTGTACGAGATGACGCCGTAGAGTCCGATCATCGCCAGAAGCGCAGCCAGCAGACCGAAGAATCCCGAGAGCGTCGCCATCAGGCGTTCCTTGAGCAGCCCCTCCTGAATCATCGTCTCGAAGACGTTGAAGCGGAAGGCGATTGCGGGGTTCACATCTTCGAGAGAGCTCTTGACGGCGGCCGCCAGGCCGGACAGATCACCGCTCGACCGTAGCACCAGGCGCTGCTGCAGACCCGGATTCTCATCCTGGGTCTCGGCGGCGAAAACGATCGGTGTGAAGTCCTCGCGGAGATCGCCGTACTTGGTGTCTTTGGCCAGTCCGACGATCTGGTAGATCTGATCGGGCCTCCCCCCCTCCTGAACCACGGCGAGCGTCTTCCCGACCGGGTTGCCCGATCCGAAAAACTTCCGGACGAAGGTCTCCGTCACGACGGCAACACGGGGAGAGGAAAGGGTGTCCTCCGGTCCGAAGTCGCGTCCGGCCAAGAGCGGCGTCCCCATCGTGCGGAAGTAGTCCGGGCTCACACGGTTGAAATTGGCGACGCGCCGCTGGACATTCGTGCCCGGGATCCCCACGTTCTCATTCCAGCCTCTCCCGCTCACCGGCACGATCAGGGCGCTGGCGGCGAAAGCGACGCTCGGGACTCTCCGCAGGCGGGCCAGTACCTCCGCTTTGAAGCCCAGCCGCCTCTCCCTCGGGAGGGCGAGCGGCGACAGGTCCAGTTCCACAGTGAGGATCTGGTCTCTCCGAAAGCCGGCCTCGGTGGTGGCGAGATTACGCAGCGTGCGCGCGAACAGCAGCGCCCCCACCAGGAGGACCAGCGCGAGGGCGACCTGGGTGACGACGAGAACACGCCTGAGACTCATCCCCTGCCGCCCGGCGGTCGCTCCACGCGGGCTCGCCTTGATCGCTTCGCCGGGAGAAGTGCGCGCCGCGCCAACGGCCGGCGCCGCACCGAAAAGCAGGCAGGTGATCATCGCGGCGCCGGCCGTAAAAGCCACCACCCGCCAGTCGAGAGCGAGGTTCACGTTCCATTGCTCGCTCCGGGTGCTCAGGAAGGAAATCAGGGCGCGGCTCAAGACCTGCGAAAGCGCGAGGGCGCAGATCCCGCCGAGCGCCGCGAGGAGAACGTTCTCGCAGATCAGCTGCCGCAGAAGGCGCGCCGGCGAGGCGCCCAGGGCCAGCCGGACCGCCATTTCCCGCTGGCGGCCGCTGGCGCGCGCCACGATCAGGTTCGCCAGATTCGCGCAGGCGATCAGCAGAACGAGCCCGGAGGTTCCGAGCAGCAGCCACAATGGAGTTTCGTATCGCTGCTGCAGCTCGGAAAGCCCGCAGGAAGCGGGAAGGGCGCCGAGCCGGAAGCCGAGATAATGCTTGGCGTCCACCGCGTCGTAATCGGCCGGGAGCGTGGCCTCGAAGATGGATGGGGACGCCGCCGCGAGCTGCGCGGATGCCCGTTGCACAGACCAGCCCGGCCGGAGTCGTCCGATCGCCGCGAGCCACCAGGCTTCGCGATTCGGGACCTTTTTCCGCTCGGGGTGGAGGAGCGGCTCGGCGCAAAGAGGCAGCGCCACGTCGAAACGGCGCCCCACTTCGACGCCGAAGAAGCTCGGCGGCGCGACACCGATGACTTCGAAGGGATGGCCCTCCAGCACGACCTTGCGGCCGACAACGCCGGGATCTCCCGCGAAATCGCGATGCCAGAAACCATCGCTCAGGACCGCGCCGGAGAAGCCGCAGCCGGGGCGATCGTCCGACTCCTGCAGGAGCCGGCCCAGGGCCGGTCGGACGCCGAGAGCGGCGAAGAAGCCGCCGTTGACCCAGAGAGTCTCCGCCTCGCGCGCCTCTCCTCCCGGGCTCAGATTGAGCCACTCCGTCCCCCAGACGGCGAAACTCTCGAAAGGCTGCTGCTGGGCTCGAATCTCCTGCCAGAGGGCGAAGGTCAATTGCGGGAAATTTCCGCTGAAGTCACCCGTGCGCCCGTAGGGATTGTCCACGATCCGAATCCCGGCGAGCCTTCCAGGATCGGCCACGGGGAGCGATCGCATGCGCACGGCGTCGAGCAGACGGAAAATCGCCGTATTGGCGCCGATCCCGAGGGCTAGCGACAGCAAGGCGGCCGTAGCGAACGCCGGATTGAGACGCAGGAGGCGCGCACCGAAGCGCAGGTCTTTCCCGAGACCAGACAACCAGCCGCCGGGCTCGTCCAACCCCGGGACTGGGGTCGAGGCCGGCCTCCTGAGCTGCCGCAGCTCGGCGATCAATCTTCCGTCGCGAGCCTCGGCAAGCGCTGCGCGGCGCGCGTCATCAGCGGAGAGGCCCTCGCGCCGCAGCTCCTCGAAACGGTCGTCGAGATGCTGGCCGAGCTCCTCGCCGATCTCGAGCTGGCGAGCCGGGTCGAGGTCCAGACCCTCCAGCAGCGCGCGGATCTCGCTTGCCCAATCAGCCAAGTTCTGCCGCCGTGACGCGATTCATCGCCTTGACGAAGGTCCGCCAGACGCTGCGCTGCTGCCGGAGAACTCTCCGGCCGGCGGCCGTGATCCGGTAATAGCGGCGCCGCCGCTGCCCGGGCTTCTCCACCCAGCGGCCCTCCACGAGGCCGCGCGCTTCGAGACGATACAGCAGGGGGTAGAGCGACGCGACGTTGAACGAGAGCGCGCCGCGGGAGCGTTGCTCGATCAGCTTGCCGATCTCGTACCCGTGACGCCCGCGCTGCTCGACCAGCGACAGGATCAGCAGCCCGGCGCTCCCCTTCTTGAGCTCGCGGTCCAACGCGCGCAGCTCCATATATTGAAGTGCAATATATGGGTGACGCAGAGTCGAGTCAAGCCAACGTCAGTAACGCATATTCGGAGTCGGAGTCGGGCCCGGAGGCGGCGTCCCGGACATCACCGGCGAGGTTGGCGACGAATAGCTCTTGCCGCCGCACGCGGTGTAACCCACCAGGGCCAGAAGCACGAGTGCGATCCATAGCAATTTCTTCATGCGACCTCCTGTGATCCGCCGCGACACCGCCTTCGCAGGAGAAAGGAGCAAGCACGACGCCACCCGGGAGGTCTCGTCGCGCATCGGAGCGCGGGGCCCGCCGCATTGTCTTGCGCGCGCAGGGTTTGACCTCCGGTTAAGAACCGGTTAAGTGATCGATGGCGGCGTGATATCTCTCTGGAGAAATCCGAACCGACGGAGGACGCATGAAACCGTGGCCCGCAGCGACGCAGACGGGGATCGACCGGAGAACTCTCCTGCGCTACGGAGCGATCGGCGGAGCCTTGGCCGCGGCCGGTCCCGTCGTTGCGCGCAGCGGCGCCTCCTCGCAGGCGACCTCGCCGGCTCCGGCGGCCGCCTTCGAGCTGGACGAGCTGACCATCGCCGACCTGCAGCAGCGGATGCAGTCCGGCCAGGACTCGTCCCGGTCGCTGGTCGAGAAATACGCGCGCCGTATCGAGGAGCTCGACCGGCAGGGACCCTCGCTGCGCGCGGTTCTGGAGGTCAATCCCGATGCGCCGGCGATCGCCGAGGCCCTCGACGCCGAGCGCAGGGCCGGCAAGGTCCGAGGGCCTCTTCACGGCATTCCCGTTCTCCTGAAGGACAACATCGCCACGGCCGACCGAATGAAGACGACCGCCGGCTCGCTGGCGCTCGAAGAGGCGAAGTCGGGTTCGGACTCTCACGTCGCCAGACGCCTGCGCGAGGCGGGGGCCGTGATCCTGGGCAAGGCCAATCTCTCCGAATGGGCCAACTTCCGATCGACGCATTCCTCTTCGGGTTGGAGCGGGCGCGGCGGGCAGTGCCGCAACCCGTATGCGCTCGACCGGAATCCCTCCGGCTCCTCCTCGGGCTCCGGCGCGGCCGCGGCGGCGAACTTCTGCGCGGTCGCGGTGGGCAGCGAGACGGACGGCTCGATCGTCTCCCCCTCCAACAACTGCTGCCTCGTCGGCATCAAGCCGACCGTCGGGCTGGTCAGCCGGTCCGGAATCATTCCCATTTCGCACACCCAGGACACCGCCGGTCCGATGTGCCGCACGGTCACGGACGCGGCGATTCTTCTGACCGCGCTCGCCGGCGCCGACCCGAGCGACGCGGCCACTCGGGGCGCGCGCATCGAGGCCGACTACACGAAGTTCCTCGACCCGAAAGGGCTCCAGGGCGCGCGCATCGGCGTTCCCCGCAAGGGGTTGTACGGCCAGAGTCCTACCGCCGACCGGATCGCCGAAGCCGCCCTCGCCGAGATGAAGAAACAAGGAGCCATCATCGTCGACCCCGCGGACATCGAGACGGTGGACGAATTCCCGTCGTCGGGCGAGCTGGACGTCCTGCTCTACGAGTTCAAGGCGGACTTGAACACTTACCTGGCTGCGCTCGCCAGCGCGCCGGTGCGAACGCTGAAGGACCTCATCGACTTCAACGAGAAGAACAAGGACCGGGAGATGCCCTACTTCGGTCAGGAGATCTTCCAGCGCGCGCAGGCCAAGGGACCTTTGACCGACAAGGCATACCTCAAGGCTCTGGAGAAGGACTTCAAGATGTCGCGCAAGAACGGCATCGACAAGACCATGGACAAGCACAAGCTCGACGTGCTCGTCGCGCCGACCTCCTCGCCGGCAACGCTGATCGATCTGGTCAACGGCGACTACGGAGTCAACGGGAGCTCGACCATCCCGGCCGTGGCCGGGTATCCGGACATCACGGTCCCCGCCGGGTTCGACCGGGGATTACCAATCGGCCTCTCGTTCTTCGGCCGGGCCTGGAGCGAGGGCAAGCTCATCGCGATCGCTTTCGCCTTCGAGCAGGCGACGAGGCATCGGCAGCCGCCGAGGTTCTTAGCCAGTGCGGAGCTCTAACGGATTCTCGTCGCAAGAGGCCGTTTCGTACGGGCGGCCACAAGGGCCGCCCACGGCACGATACGGGAGAGCACGATCCGAAAATGGGTGCCGTAGGGGCGGAGCTCGTCCCCGCCAGCGCTACCTGCGCCCCTGAGCGATCTTCACCGCCTCCGGCAGCGCTCTCAGCCTTAGCATCGCAATAACTCCGAGCGCCGGCCCCGGCGCCAGCGCCGCAAACGCCCACTGCCAACCCACGCGAGCCACCAGAATCGGAATGAGCTCGATCGAGACCGTCGTCAGGAGAAAGCCGAGACACGTCTGAATCGTGAGCGCCGTGCCCATGTATTGCGGATCGCCGAGCTCGGTCACGCACGCGGAGAACTGGGCCGAGTCCGCGACGACGGAGGCGCCCCAGACCGCGCCGACGGCCAGCAACGCCCAGGGACTTGCGCCGAATAAGAACCCGATCGCGATGCAGCAGGATCCGGAGATGGCCATGGCCCAAGAAGTCACTGCGGTGCGGCCCACGCGGTCGGCGACGAAGCCGGCCAGCGCGCATCCCGCCGCGCCGGCGCCGATCACCAGGAACGACGCCGCTTCGGCCAGAGAAGGCGGGTCGCCGCGGAGGGCGAGGCTCGCGCGGATCATCACCGGCGCCCAGGTCCACATGGCGTAGAGCTCCCACATGTGGCCGAAATAGCCGAAGTTGGCCAGACGCACGCCGCGGTTGCGAAAGATCCGGGGCAGCTGTCCAAGATCGAAGCGAGCGACCGGCGGCGTGAACGGGCCGTCGGCGACGAAGATCAGCACGAGGACGCCTCCGGCCGCGGCGAGGAAAGAGACGAACAGGACGTTGCGGCGCCAGTCCGCGCTGCCGACGGCGTTGATGAGGTACGGGGAGGCCTTCCCGAGGGTCAGCGCCCCCACCAGAATCCCCAGCGCCAGACCGCGGCCGCGCCGGAACCACGTCGCCATGATCTTCATCCCGGGCGGATAGACGCCGGCGAGAAAGAATCCTGTGGCGAAACGCAGCGGCACCCCCAGAGCCGCTCCTCGAGCGAAGAGGGCGAAGGCGGCGTTGACCACGGCGCCCAGAAATGCGGAGTACGCGAAGAGGCGGCGCGTCGAGAGGATGTCCGGCAGGTTCCCGACAGCCGAGGCCAGCGTCCCGGCCACGAAGCCGAGCTGCACGGCCAGCGTCAGCCAGGCCGCGCTCGCGTCGGAGAGATGCCATTGCCCTTTCAGAGCGGGAGCGACGGCGGATGCCGAGAACCACAGGGACATCCCGAGGAGCTCCGCGCAAGCGAGCAGCGTCAAGGCCCGCCACCGGCCCGGGGGAAGGTGGGAAGGTTCAGAGATCGAAGGCGCGGCGGCAACGGGATTGTTCATCGATGCGCGGCCATTCCCGCCGCGGCCAGATCCTAACGTGAATCGGCCGGGGAACTCAGGCGCGCGACTTTCGCAGGGGCCGAAAGAAGTCTCTCAAGTCGCGCGCCAGAAGCTCGGGCTCCTCCATCGCGGCGAAGTGCCCGCCTTTGGGAATTTCCGTCCATCGCACCACGTCATAGGCTCTCTCGACCCACGATCGCGGCGGCATCGGAATTTCGAGCGCGAACCGCGCGATCCCGCACGGCACGCGCACCCGCTCTCCGGCCGCGAAGACCACGGGCGTCTGCCGGGCCTCGGAATACAGTCGCATCGATGAGCCGATGGTTCCGGTGACACAGTACAGCGTCACGTTGGCTAGAAGCTCGTCCAAGGTCAGGGCTGGTCCGTTGCGGCCGTCGCTCCACTCCCAGAACTTTTCGACGATCCAGGCGGCAAGTCCCGCCGGCGAGTCCTCGAGCGCGAAGGCGAGCGTCTGCGGCCGGGTCGCCTGAACGTGGCCGTAGGCGCCGCTTTCTTCGCGCCACCGATCGCGCTCCCGCAGAAACTGCCGCTCCTCCTCGGTCTCGGAGCCGGGGGAGACGTGTGGCGCGTAGGAGCCGGGAATGTAGTTGAGATGGAGGCCGGCCAGGCGCTGGGAAAAATCACGGGCCAGCCAAGTCGACACCGCGGCTCCCCAGTCTCCCCCCTGAGCGCCGAAACGCGTGTACCCCAGACCTTCCATCAGCTCCGCCCACAGGGCCCCGATGCGCCGCGGAGTCGTGCCGCCGCGCGGCGGCCGCTGCGAAAACCCGTAGCCGGGGAGCGACGGGACGATGACGTCGAAGGCATCGGAGGGATCGCCGCCGTGGCGACCGGGATCGGTGAGGAGCGGCAGAATCTTGAGAGCCTCCAGGAACGAGCCGGGCCACCCGTGCGTGAAGATCAGCGGGAAGGGGGAAGGGCCGCTGCCTCGGGCGTGGATGAAGTGGATCTCGAGCGGGTCGTCGTCTCCGAGCTTCGCCCGGTAGTTGGGCCACGCGTTGATGCGGTCCTCCCAGACCCTCCAGTCGAACCGATGCTGCCAGTGCTCGAGAAGTTCTCGAAGATCCTCGACAGCCATCCCGGGCGCGCTTGCATCGCCCTCCGGCTGATCCGGCCATCGAGTCCGGGCAATCCGCTTCCGGAGATCCTCCAGGACCGCTTCTTCCACGTGAATCCGAAGAGGCTCGTGACGCACAGGCTTCTCCTTTCTTCCTCCAACCCGCTCTCGGACCGGAAGGTTTCGCTAGACTGGGCCGCGTGGTTCTGACCGGCCAGAGCGCTGTGGTCACCGGGGGAACGGGAGCCCTTGGAAGCGCGGTCGTCGCGGCCCTTCTGGGAGCAGAAGCGCGCGTCTCCGTCCCCTTCCGCCGCGCCGGCGAGCTCGACCGCCTTCGGGGCGGGCTCGAGATCGAGGCCGGGACCTCGCTCTCCGGCGCGGTCGTCGACCTGACCGATGAGACCGCGGCTCTCGACTTCATGGAGAGCGTGGCCGAGGACCGGGGCGGCCTCGACATTCTCGTCAACGCGGCCGGAGGATTCGCCGGCGGCCGGCCGGTTCACGAGACGCCGTGGGCGGTCTGGCAGGAGCAGCTCGACACGAATCTCAAGACCGCGGTGATCGCCTCGCGCGCGGCCGCCGTCCAGATGCTCAAGCGCGGCGGCGGAGCGATCGTCAACGTCTCCAGCCGGCCGGCCACGCAGGCCGGGGCGCACATCGCGGCCTACGCCGCCTCCAAACGGGCGCTGCTGGCGCTCACCGACGCCATGGCCGCGGAGCTCGTGGAAAAGAACATCACGGTCAACGCGGTGCTCCCCTCGACGATCGACACGCCCGCCAATCGCCGCGCGGATCCCGACGCGGACCACTCCCGCTGGGTGCCCGCCGAGGCGATCGCACGGGTGGTGCTCTTTCTCGCCGGACCGGACGCACGCATCGTCAGCGGGGCGCACCTCCCGGTCTACGGGAAGGCGTAAGAGGGATCTACTTTCCCACCGGGCGCGTGATCACCGGCTGGAACCGATCGTTGTCCGGACCGAAATTGGCGACGAGGTAGGCGATCAGGGCCTCCCTGCGGTCCTGCGGAAGGTCCGAGCCCCACTTCACCATCTTGTCGACCTCGGCAGTCCACTGCTTCTCCGTCAGCCGCTGCTGCCGCAGCATGTCCGTCGAGTGACAGAGGAGGCAGGCCTGATCAACCACCGACTTGGCGGGGCCCGGCGGGAGATCGGAGAGATGGGTTCCCAGCACCGGAAGCCGGACGTCGAAATTTGCGGCAGGGGCCCGGGACTTGGGCGTCTTCGCTTTCTTCGGCTCTTTACCGAAGACCGCCGGCGCCGCGAGGACGACGCATCCCGCCAGCAGAACGCCGGCAGCGAGCGCCGTTCGCGCGCGCCTCACGCTCTCACCTCGACCTGGACGGAATGCCAGCCGTTGAAGAGGTAGCCGCTCGGGTTCCACTGCGCGTCCTTCGGCTGCACGCTGCCGCGGCTGTCGGTCGCCCGCACGGTCAGGCTGACACGCCCGGTTCTCCTTGGCGTCCAGCGAAGGCTCCACAGGCGCCAAGCATGAGGGTCGTGCCGCGCGTCGAGTGTCGCGTCGCTCCACGTCGCGCCTTCGTCGTCGCTCACCTCGACCCGGGCGATGTCGGGCGCTCCGGAGAACGCGAATCCGCGGACGATCGCCGGAATGCCGGCCGAGGCCTGGGAGGGAAAGTCGGTGACGTTGGACTTGACGGCGAGCTCGGTCACCGGATGCGTCTCCGAAGGGGGCACGGGGGATCCCGGCGCCCCGGGGGAATTGGGATACCGGTACGCGGTGTCCATATAGAAGCCTGCGAGCGGTTCCGGCTGCGGCGAGACGCGAACGAGCCATTTCATCCAGTGGACCCCCGCCCAGCCCGGGACCACCAGGCGCGCCGGCGCTCCGTGGAGCGGAGGGAGCGGTTCGCCGTTCATCTCGTAGGCCACGATGGCGTCACCCATGGCCTTCTCGAGCTCCAGGCTCCGATGAAAGGGCGGGACCCTTGCCGGAGGTCTATCCGATCCGAAAGTGTGCAGATGCCGAGCGCCGCCTTTCACGCCGGCGCGCTTCAAGAGATCGGCAACGGAGACCCCGGTCCAGCGTGCGTTGCCCACCGCGCCAAAGCGCCACTGCACGCCCGGGACTACCGGAGTGTGCAATGCCCGGCCGTTGCCCGCGCACTGGAGGACACAGGTCACGGTGGTTCTGGGAAGACGGCGCAGATCCGCCAGTTTGAGAGACAGGGGATGCTCCACTTCTCCGTCGAGCGTCAGGCTCCAGGTCTTCGCGCCGGGATACATCGGATTCCAGTGGTGGCGGACGAAGAAGAGATCGTTGGGCGTGAGGTACGTCGTCAAAGCGTCGAGCGGAGTCTCCGCCTCGATCGCGTAAGCGTTCATCTGCAGCATCCGGCGGCGCTCGCGGGAAATCTCTTCCGCCGGGACCTTCGTGCTCCGCGTGGCCGCCAGGACCGGACGGCACAGAAGGCCGCCGCCCGCCGCGGCGATAAGGGCGCGGCGGTTCCAGCCTCCTCGGGAAAAATTCGAACTCATGGGTGCCGCGAGTGTACGCGGGACCTCGACTCCCAGCAACGGGGCTTGCTGGGAATCGCGGTGATTAATGAGAGCTAAAATCAGTCCGGTGGGCCGGCCGCTGCTCGCATTCGTCTGCTCTCTTCTGGTGTCGCCCTTCGCGGCGGCACAGGCCGCGCGCGAGCAGGAGCCGGCCCGCCCCACGCCGCCCTCCGAGCTCACCGTGGACGAGGCGTTCGATCCCCAGTTGCCCGATCCCGCGTTTGCGCAGGGTGAGGGACCGGTCGTCGTTGTCGACGAGCGCCATCACAACGTCGTCTCCCTGGCGAGCTATCTCCGTCCGGTCGGCCGATTCCTGACGAGAGACGGCTATTCCGTGCGGGCCGGCAGGGATCCGTTCAGCAAAATCAGCCTCGACGGCGCGCGCGTCGTGGTCATCGCCAACGCGCAGGGGCCGCCCGGCGCGCCTCCCGGAACGCAGGCCTTCCCGGAGCAGGAGATCCATGCGCTGGAAAAGTGGGTGAGAGCAGGGGGCGGACTGCTTTTGATCGCGGACCGAGCCCCGTTCGGCGGCCCGGTCACATCGCTGGCGCGGGCGTTCGGGGTGACGCTCGACGACAACACGATTCTGAGGGCCGGCGAAGACGGAAAACCAACCGGCGTGCTGACGATCGACGTCGC
>DATFTF010000319.1:0-4430 GCA_035262245.1 Thermoanaerobaculia bacterium | reverse complement strand
TCTCCGTGTTCGGTCGAAACAAACCAGGCCTCGAACTGCGCGGGCGGCAGGAAGATGCCGCGCTCCCGCATGGCGTGGAAGAACCGGGCGTAGCGTGCGGTATCGGAGCGCTTGACGGAGGCGAAATCGGTCATCGGCCCGGACGCGAAGAAGAGTGTCGAGAGCGATCCCACCCGCCCGTAGTGAACCTGCCCGGCCGCTCCGGCGGCGGCGATCGCGGCCCGCACGCGGTTTTCCAACTCGATCCCCTTTCGTTCGAGCTCAGCGTAGGGAGGGCGCTTGACGATCCGATCGAGCATCGCGATTCCAGCTTCCATCGCCAGGGGATTGCCCGAGAGCGTTCCCGCCTGGTAGACCGGGCCCGCCGGAGCGACTTTTTCCATGAGCTCGCGGGGTCCGCCGTAGACCCCGACCGGAAGCCCGCCTCCCGCGATCTTGCCGAGGGTCGTGAGGTCGGGCATCACGCCGTAGACCTCCTGCGCGCCTCCCGCGGCCAGGCGAAAGCCGCTGATGACCTCGTCGAAGATGAGCAGCGCTCCGTGGCGACGGGTCAGATCCCGGACGGCCTGGAGATAGCCCGGTGCCGGGGCAACGACCCCCATGTTCGCCGCCAGCGGCTCGAGAATCACCGCGGCGACTTCGCCGGGGAATTTCGCAAACACCGCCTCGAGCGCCCCCGAATCGTTGTAGGGAACGACCGTCGTGAGCGCGGCGACTTCCGCGGTGACCCCGGGGCTCCCCGCGATGCCGAGCGTCGCGAATCCCGAGCCCGCCGAGACCAGGAACGCGTCGGCGTGCCCGTGGTAGCCCCCTTCCGCCTTGACGATCCGGCTGCGGCCCGTCGCGCCGCGCGCCAGGCGGATCGCGCTCATCGTGGCCTCGGTGCCGGAGTTGACGAAGCGGACCATCTCGACCGAAGGAACCATCTTCACGATCCGCTGGGCGAGTCGGATCTCCGCTTCCGACGGGGCTCCGAACGACGTGCCGCGGCGCGCGGCCCGCGCCAGAGCCCGTCGCAGGAAATCCGGAGCGTGCCCGAAGAGATGGGGCCCGTAGGATTGCACGTAGTCGATGTAGACGCGACCGTCGGCGTCCCGCACTCGCGCGCCCTTACCCGAGACGACGAAGAAAGGCTCTCCGCCGACGGATGCGAAGGACCGCACGGGCGAGGAGACGCCGCCGGGCATCAATTGCCGCGCGCGCCTGAAGAGCGTGGAGGAGCGGGTGGATTTGTGAGGGCGGGTCATGCCTGAAGAACAATTGGTTCATCGTCTGATTGATTCATTGTCTGATTGGGGCCGAAAGCAGCTCGGCGCGCTCAATCACTCAATGAATCAACGGATCAATGGATCAATCCTCCTTGAGCCACTTCGCCGCATCGAGCGCGTGATACGTCAGAATGAAGTCCGCTCCCGCGCGCACGATCCCGGTCAGGATCTCCAGCACGATGCGCCGCTCGTCGATCCAGCCGTTGGCCGCGGCGGCCTTGACCATGGCGTACTCGCCCGAGACGTTGTAGGCGGCGATCGGCGCGTCGAAGCGCTCGCGCGCGTCGCGGATGACGTCGAGATAGGCGAGGGCAGGCTTGACCATGACCGCGTCCGCGCCTTCCTCGAGATCCAGCGCGATCTCTCGCATGGCCTCCCGGCGGTTGGCGGCGTCCATCTGGTAGCCGCGGCGATCGCCGAATTTCGGCGCGGAGTCCGCCGCCTCGCGGAAGGGCCCGTAGAAAGCGGAGGCCGACTTGGCCGAATAGGCCAGGATCGGAATGTGGCTGTAGCCCCCCCCGTCGAGGCCCTCGCGGATCGCCGCAACGCGCCCGTCCATCATGTCCGAGGGCGCGACGATGTCGGCGCCCGCCCGGGCCTGCGAAAGCGCCGTCCTGGCCAGGAGCGGGAGCGTCGCGTCGTTGTCCACGTCCCCGTTCTTGACAACGCCGCAGTGGCCGTGCGACGTGAACTCGTCCAGGCACACGTCGGTCACGACCAGGAGCTCCGGAAGCTCTTTCTTCAGGATTCGAACGGTCGTCTGCACCGCCGCCTGGTCGTCCCAGGCCTCGCTTCCGGTCTCGTCCTTCTTTTCCGGGATGCCGAAGAGGATGACCGCCGGGATCTTCCACTTCGAAAGCTCCCGCGCGTATGTCACCGCCTCATCGGGAGAGAAGCGGAAGACGCCCGGCAGCGAGGAGATCTCCTCGCGAACCTTCTTGCCGTGCCGGACGAACATCGGCGCCACGAACCGGTCCGGCGTCAATCGGGTCTCCCGGACCAGCGCTCGCGAGGCGGCGGTCCGGCGGAGGCGGCGCAGTCGAAGTCTGGGAAAAGAGCTCATGTTTCAAAATCTACGAGGTCTCGGATTGCGTTTTCAAGATTCAAGATGTCTGTTTTGGAAAGGAGCGGGCGGCCGACGCCGTGTCGTCATAGGTGGTCCCCCGGCCTCTCTCCCCTCGCGCCAGCGCCGCCAGGAGCTCGGCCGCGGCGCTAAACGTCGCCTCGGGAGAGATTTCGATGCGTGCCACGCCGTGGGAGTCCAGGAAGCGCGCCGTAAATCGCCCGAGCACGACGGCGGGCGTTTTCTTGAGCCTCGCGAGCGCCGGGAAGGAGAGGCCTTCGAGGAGCCACCGCGCGGCGGCCGGCGAGGTGGCGCAAAAGGCGGCAAAGGGCCGCTCCACGACATCCCGGCTGATTTCGGAGTCCGGGGGCCGGGGAACCTTTCGATAGAGCACCACCGGTGCGACACGCGCCCCCCGATGGATCAGTCCCTCGCGGAGCTCCTCCGAGGCGTCCTCGCCCCGCGGCAGGAGCACGCGCATCCCGTCCAGGCGGCCGGGAATCTGCTCCAGAACGTTCTCCGCGGATCCGTGCGCCACGATGCCCGGCGGGAACCCGCTTTCGGCAAGGGCCTCGGCCGTCGCGGGACCCACGGCCGCGATCTGCCCCCTGCGAACCGCCTCGGCGAATCGGCTACGCAGGCTCGGCTCCTCGGCCACCCGCCTCACCGCGATCTGGCTGGTGAATATGACCAGGTCGGCCTGCTCCCCGAAAGCGTCCTCCGGCGGGGCGAGGGGCAGAATCTGGTGGCTGATCTTCTCGACGATTTCGAGTTCGCTCATCTCCGGAGCGAAGGGGAGCGCGTTCTCTCCCGAGCGAACGACGAGCACCCGCACGCTCACTCCCGCGCCTCCCCGATCAGCTCTCGGGCTCCGCGCGCGATAAGCCTCTCGGCCACGGCGTCGCCCACCGCCCGAGGATCGTCGGCCGGGCCCTCTCCCTCTTCGCGGATGACGCGGTCGCCGTTCAAGGAAAAAACTCCCGCAGCCAGGCGGACGAGACCGTCCTCGGCGACAGCTCTTCCGGCCAGCGGCGCCCGACAGCCCGCTTCCATTCGGGCGAGAAGGGTTCGCTCGGCCAGAGCCTCGCGATGAGTGGCCGGATCGTCCAGGAGAGCGACCGCGTCCCGGGCCGCGGCGTCGTCCTCCCGGGTGACCAGGGCCAGCGCGCCCTGGCCGACCGCCGGCAGGAGCGTGCTCTCGTGAAAAATCTCGGTGATGTGCTGGAGCCGCCCCAGGCGCGCCAGACCCGCCCGCGCCAGCACGATGGCGTCCCAGCGCCCTTCGCGCAGCCGCCGGATGCGGGTGTCGACGTTGCCCCGGGCATCGGAGACCTGAAGATCCGGACGCGCCGCAAGGAGCTGTGCCTTGCGCCGCGGGCTCGAGGTTCCGACGCGCGCTCCGGAGGGCAGCTCCGCGAAGCTGCGCCGGGGATGCGCGATCAGGGCGTCCCGCGGGTCTTCGCGCCGGGGCACGGAGGCCAGGACGAGGCCCGGCGGGAGCTTCGACGGCAGATCCTTCATGCTGTGAACGCCCGCGTCCGCGCGTCCCTCGAGCAGCGCCTCGTCGATCTCCTTGGTGAACACGCCTTTCCCTTCGATCGCGGCGTCCAGATGAGAGAGCCGGTCCCCGGTCGTCTTGACCATGAGGAGCTCGACCTCGAACCGCGATCCGAGCAGGCCGCGGACGATCTCGACCTGGGCGAGGGAGAGTGCGGAGCCGCGGGCGGCGATGCGGAGCTTCACGGCGGGCTTCCTGGTCCTACTCCCGGTCCAGATCGAACAGGTGCCGCACCGCCTCGACGCGATCCAGCTTCTTGCCTGGATCGGGCTCGGCCTTCAGCCGCCGAAGCGGCTCATGCAGCATGCGCCCCAGCAGCGCGTCGGCGAAGGAGCGCAGGCGCTCGCGCTCGCCTTCCGGCTGCCGGGCGAGCTCGGCGTCGCGGAGCTCCTCCAGGCTCTTGCGCCATCCGGTGAGGGTCGGGACGACGGAGAGATTCCCGTACCAGACCATGAACTTGGCGAGCTCCTCCTCCAGGACCGCCTCGGCGCGCGGGATCTCGCGCGCCCGGCGGCGCCGGTTTTCCTCGGCGACCTGCTCG
>DATFTF010000318.1:0-3562 GCA_035262245.1 Thermoanaerobaculia bacterium | reverse complement strand
CGGCCGCCGGGCGGAACTCTTCTCCGGCGAGCCGGGAGAGCCGGACGATGGCCTTTTCGCGGAAGCCGGCCTCGGTGTTCAAGCCGGTGCCCGCCGCGGAGCCGCCGAGGGCGAGCTCGCGCAGCCCCGCGAGCGCCTGATCGACGAACTCGCGCCGGCGCTTCAGAGCCGCGGCGAAGGCCAGGAATTCCTGTCCCAGGGTTACGGGAACCGCGTCCATCAAGTGCGTGCGGCCGGATTTCAGAACGCCCGCGAACTCCCTTCCCTTGGCCGTGAAGGAGTCCGCCAGCCGCGCGATCTCCTCCGACAGCCGGCGGCCCACCGCCAATGCAGCCATGTGCAGGGCGGTCGGGAACGTGTCGTTGGTGGACTGCCCCAGATTGACGTCGTCGTTGGGGTTGATCGCGGACCGATCTCCGCGCGCGGAGCCCAGGATCTCCGCGGCCCGGCCGGCGACGACCTCGTTGACGTTCATGTGGAACGAAGTGCCGGCGCCCGCCTGGTAGACGTCGACCACGAACTGGTCGGCGAGCTTGCCGGAGAGGATCTCGTCGCAGGCCGCGACGATGGCGTCGGCCTTCTTGTCGTCCAGCCGGCCCTGCTCCCTGTTGGCTTCCGCGCAGGCGCGCTTGATCCGGGCATAGGCGCGAACCATCTCCGGATGGGCCCGCTCCCCGGAAATCGGGTAGTTCTCCACCGCCCGCGAAGTCTGCGCGCCCCAGTAGGCCTCGTCGGGAATCTCTCGCACACCCAGGCTGTCCTTTTCCTGTCGCAACGGAGCCTCCTGTGGACGCCTCTCTCGCGGGGAATCTAACAGAGTCGGGTCATCGCAGCGTGATCGCACAGTGATCGCAGCGGGATCGGGCGATTGAGGGCCTCGGTCCGCGTGCCCTTCGCAACGCGACCAAGTTTCGCGAACTGGATTCGCAAAACGACTCGCGTTGCGGGAGCCGAGCGGAGCTTCGGGATCAGGACCTCGGTCGAGCCCTTTTGGGCGAGCCGCGGTCCGGTGCGCCTAGGCGCAGATCCCGAAGCGCGGCGTAGGCGACGGTTGTAGAATCGCCCGGTGCGCCATCTTCGGATCACCGCGATTCTCGCCGCCGTGGCCCTGTCGGTCGGGCTGTGCGGGGGAGTGGCTGGCTGCCGGGCCCACCGGGCCGCGCCGGCCCAGCGGGAAACCCAGGCGCGGAGTCTGCCGGCTTCGGCTCCGCGCTCGGCGCCCGCGCACGTGGCGGAGACCGACCTCTTCTCGACCGACGAACGCGCCGCGGTAGAGGAATTTCTGGGCCGAAATCGCGATCTCCGGATGGCCACCGACGCGGACCGCCGCGGAGCCCGCAGCGGCGACGGTGATGTGCGCGGACTGTACGGCGTCTATCATCCCTACTTCGTCCGCGGAGATCTGAACGACGACGGGATCCTCGACTTTGTCCTCGCTTTCGTCCACCGGGGCTCAACGCCGTCGACGCCCTGGTTTTCCATCGTCGTGTTCACCGGCCGCGGTTCCGGTCAGGGCTACAACCCGGGGGTCTTCCTCGAGCGCGACGTCTCGCTGGCGCGCGGCGACATTTCGATCGACCGCGACGCGGTGGTCATCACTCCCGATCTTTCCGACGACGCGACCCGCCGTTATCGGTGGGACCCGGTGCACCGCTCGTACATCTTCGTGCGAGACGACGACGACGACGAGGACGACGCGCCTCTGCCGGCCCAGACCTGACTGGAATCGGTCCATCGGTTCACGGCTCCATCGGTTCGCCCGGCCGCTCGCTGCCGATCCCGCGGTCCCCGCGGCGCCCGCACTCAGCCCATGAATCTCCCCCGGGCGATCTCCGTCGCGCTTGCCCTGCCCATCCGAAGAAACTTTTCCTATCGGGTGCCGGAGGGCATGCCGGTGCCCGAGGCCGGCTCGCGGGTCCGCGTGCCGTTGGGCGAAAGAGTCTTGACCGGCATCGTCGTCGGATCTTCCGCCGACGAGGGCCCGGGGCTGCGCGACGTGCTGGAGGTCCTCGACGAGGAGCCGGTCTGTCCCCGCGATCTGCTCGAAGCCGCCGAGCGCGTGGCTCAGAGATTTTTCGCCTCCACCGGCGAGGTCTTGAGGAGCGCGCTGCCGGCGCGGTTGCCGGCGGCGGGAGCGGCCAGGTATCGGATCACCGAGAAGGGCGCCCTCGGCAGGGCAGAGGGAGCCGAGCGAGAGATCCTCGATCGGCTTGCGGGAGGCGAGGTCGTCCGAGTCGTGGATCTGCCGGTCGTCGGGAGGCGCGAGGCGCTGCGCACGCTGGAGGAGAGGGGCTGGATCCGGGTGGTCTCCGGCCCACCGGCCGTCCGGCGCGTGGAGACGGCCTACGTCGCGGCGCGAATGACCGTACAGGAGCGGGAGGCGCGGCTAGGCCGGAGCCGGAAGGGGAGAGCGATTCTCGACTATCTGGACAGCGTGGGGAGGCCGGCGACGGCCGCGGAGATCCGACTCTCGACCGGAGCCGGCCGGTCGGTCGTCGGCGAGCTCCTGCGGCGCGGGGCGCTGCACGGCTTCGAACAAATACGGCGCGCGGAGACCGCCCTCACCGCGCCGGTCGGGCGTCCTGCGTTCGCGCTGACCGTTCACCAGGAGGAAGCCCTCTCCGAGATCAACGCGGCGATTGGTAACCGCCGGTACTTTCCCGTCCTTCTTCAGGGGATCACCGGCTCGGGCAAGACGGAGGTCTACCTGCGGTCGATCGCCGCGACGCTGGAGTCCGGGCGTGGAGCGGTCTGGCTCGTGCCGGAGATCGCCCTGACGCCGGTCTTCGCGCTTGCGCTTGGCAGGCAGTTCGGGGGGCGCGCGGCGGTCCTCCACTCCGCGCTGTCCCAGCGCGAGCGCGGCGAAGCCTGGGATCGTGTGCGTTCGGGCCAGGCTCGGGTCGTCATCGGACCGCGCTCCGCGGCGTTCGCCCCGGTGGCCGATCCGGGACTCTTCGTCGTCGACGAGGAGCACGACGCCTCCTACAAGCAGCGCGAGTCTCCGCGGTACGACGCGCGCGAGGTCGCCGCCATCCGGGCGCACTTCTCGGAAGGCACGGTCGTCTTCGGATCGGCGACGCCGTCCCTGGAAGCCTGGCACGCCGCCCGTGAGGGAAGGTTGAAGCTCCTGCGACTGCCCGAGCGCGTGGACCGACGTCCGCTTCCCGAGGTGTCGGTCGTGGATCTGCGCCGAGAGCCGTTCCGGCCGGATGAAAAAGGCGTTCCCCTCTTCTCGCGGCCTTTGCTCGAGCGGTTGACCGATGTCTTCTCCCGCGGCGAGCAGGCCATCCTTCTGCAGCCTCGGCGGGGCTTCGCGCCGCTGTTGCTCTGCCGGGACTGCGGCTACGAGTTTCGCTGCAGCCGTTGCAGCGTCGCGCGCACCGTGCACGATCGCGGACGGACGTTGGTCTGCCACTATTGCGGAGAGCGCGCGCCGCGCCCAGCGCGTTGCCCGGACTGCGGCGGCGCGCTGCTGGAAGCCGTGGGCGCCGGCACCGAGCGGGTGGCCGACCGTTTCGCGGAGCTCTTTCCGGGCGTCCCCTATGCCGTCCTGGACCGCGAC
>DATFTF010000317.1:0-4684 GCA_035262245.1 Thermoanaerobaculia bacterium | reverse complement strand
CTCGGGAGAGCTTGGGGGCTGCCGCCTGCGGTCTCCGCCTGGCCGTCGGCTTCGAACGCGATCCCCTGGGCGAAATCGGAGATTCCGCTGCCATGACGCCTCCTTCAACCCCCGAGATTCACGGGATGCTGCTCGATGCCGGCGCCCTGACCGAGGCAACACATCCGGAGGCATGTCCGGGTCACGCCCATTGCCCGTCTGCGGTTCCTCGTTTCCATCGATCCTGCTGTACGTGGATCGGGGCTGTGGCGTGCAAACAGCGCGCCAAAGGAGGGTCCGGAAAGGGGCGCGATAGACTCGCGCCTGTGTTGCCCACCTCGGCCCAGATTCTCCAGAGGCTGCGTCAGAAAGGGGCTCGGATCCAGTCGTTGGGAGAGCTCGCGCGGTCCTTTCGCGTCGGCGAGGACGAAGAGGACGCGCTTCGCGACCGGCTGGATCAGCTCGAGCGCCGGGGGGAGGTCGTCCGCGTGCGCGGCGAAAAGTACTCGGCCATCGAGTACTCCAATCTGGTCGCGGGGCGGCTGACCGTCCGCCCGGAAGGCTTCGGGTTCGTGCTCGTGGAGGGCGGAGAGGACCTCTTCGTCCCGCGAAGCGAGATGCACGGCGCGCTCGACGGCGATGTCGTCCTGGCGCGCGAGGAGCGTCCGCGCTCTCGATCCCGCCGTCCCGCCGCGCGGGGCGCGGAGAAGATCTCCGGGGTCGTGGTCAAGGTCTTGGAAAGGGCCCGCGACCGCGTGGTCGGGCGCTTCGAGACCGAGGACTCCCGCAAGGTGGTTCTTCCCTACGATCCCCGCATCGACGCGGTCATTCGGATCGCGGAAGGCAAGACGCAGGGCGCGCGCGAAGGGGAGATCGTCGAGGCGCGGCTGACGGCCTTCCCGGATCCCCGGCGGATCGCGCACGGCGTGGTCGAGGAGCGGATCGGGGTTCTGGGGGAGCCGGGCGTCGATATCGAGATCGTTCTGCGGTCCCACGGGCTTCCGCCCCGGTTCCCCGAGCCGGTCGTTCGCGAGTCCGAGGAGCTTCCCGAAGAGGTCCGCGAGGAGGACTTGCTGGGGCGTCGGGACTTCCGGGAACGGCGCGTCGTCACCATCGACGGCGAGACCGCCAGGGACTTCGACGATGCCGTGGAGGTCGAGAAGATCGCCTCCGGCTACCGGCTCGGCGTGCATATCGCCGACGTCTCCCACTACGTGAGAGAGGGCTCTGCGCTCGACGACGAGGGACGGTCGAGGGCCACATCCGTCTACTTCCCCGGCCGCGTGCTGCCCATGCTCCCGGAGCGTCTCTCCAACGGCCTGTGCTCTTTGAATCCCCGCGTCGATCGACTGGTCCTCTCGGCCCTCCTGGAGATCGGACCGAAGGGGCGCGTTCTCTCCGCGGAGTTCGTCAAGGGCGTGATCCACAGCCGTGAGCGCATGACCTACACCGAAGTGGCCCGGCTCCTGGAAACGTCACCCACCGAAGCGGACCGCCGGCGCTACGGGGCTCTCCTGGAAGACTTCCGAACCATGGGCGAGCTCGCCGCCCTCCTGCGCCGGCGGCGGGAGGCGCGGGGATCGATCGATTTCGATCTTCCCGACGCCGATGTCGTTCTGGACGACGCCGGCCTGGTCGTGGGAATCGTGCCGGAATCGCGCAACGTCGCGCACCGCCTGATCGAGGAGTTCATGCTCGCAGCCAACGAGGCGGTTGCCCGCAAGCTCTTCTTCGACCGGCAGCCCGCCATCTACCGCGTGCACGACCGCCCGGATCCGGACCGCCTGGTGGACCTACGGGAGCTCTTGCAGACCTTCGGTTACGAGCTCAAGGGCGATCTCGCCGAGGTGCCGCCGTCAGCCTTCCAGAAGATCCTGAAGGATATCGGAGGAAAGCCCGAGGAACGGCTCCTGACCGACCTTCTCCTGCGCGCCCAGCGCAAGGCACTCTACAGTGAGGAGTGCCGCGGCCACTACGCGCTCGCCGCGCCCTACTACTGTCACTTCACATCACCGATCCGCCGCTATCCCGACCTCATCGTTCACCGGCAGCTGACGCGGCTTCTCTCCGCGGGACGTCCCGCGCCCGCGCAGGACTTCGAGTCCATCAACGAACGGCTGGCCGAGATCGCCGTCCATTGCTCCGACCGCGAGCGCCGCGCCGAGGCCGCCGAGCGGGAAAGCCTGCTCTGGAAGAAGATCGTCTTCATGAAGGACAAGGTCGGGCGCGAATTCGACGCCACCGTCACCGGGGTGACCGCCTTCGGCGTCTTCGTGACGTTGAAGGATTTCTTCGTCGAAGGGCTGGTCCCGATCTCAGCTTTGGGAGAGGATTTCTTCGTCTACGAGGAGAAGCAGCACCGCCTGCGTGGACGCTCGAGCGGGAAGGTTTTCCGCCTCGGCGATTCGGTGCGGGTCAAGCTCACGGCGATCGATGAGGTCCGCCGCAGGCTCGACTTTCGCCTGCCGGGAAGCGCCGCGGCGCGGGAGTACGGGCGGCGGCCGAGAAGAGTGGCACGATGAGCAGAAGAGGCGGTGAAAACATCGGAAGGGCCGGCGCGGCGCTGTGGCTTGCGGGGACACTCGTTCTCGGAACGGCCGCCGCGTGCCGGGAGAAGGGCCGGCCGGATCAAAACATCCGCATGGCGATCTCGCACGAGCCGGAAGCCGCCCGCCAGAACGCTTCCGAGGGCGGGCAGGGCGGCGCCCCGGAAAATGCCTCCGGCGACACCGGCGGGAACTCCTCGACGCAGACGGTCCCCACCCAGCTCAATGTGCCGCCGGAGGTTCTCAAAGCCTATTCCGGCATCCAACTTCACTGGAGAGACGCCACCAGCGGAAACGAGGGAACGCTCGAGGTCCCGTTGCAGGGAACGGCGAAGGTTCCTGATTCGGATCTGCAGGTCCGGGCGGACGTCTTTCTCCCCGCCTTCACCATGACGGCGGAGTCGATCACCTCTACGGGCGTCGATCCTTCCAACCCCGCCGCCCGGATCGCCGTCATCCAGAAAGGCCAGGAGATTTTCACCGGCTGGATCTTCACGCGCTTTCCGGACGTGCATCCCTTCCAGCATCCCCGGTTCGCCTTGCGGCTGGAGGGCGGCGTTGCGAGAAAGGGCTCGTAGGCGATCGACCGAGATTACGGCCGTCCTGCGTCTCACGCCTGACGGCTTGCGCCTCACGTCTCTATGTTCTCCGTCGTCATAGCCGGCCGCCCCAACGTCGGCAAGTCGGCCCTGTTCAACCGGCTCCTGGGTCGGCGGCGCTCGCTGGTTCACGATCTGCCGGGGATGACGCGGGACGTCGTCGAGGGAGAGGGACGGCTTCCCGACGGCCGCGCGTTTCGGCTGCTCGACACCGGCGGTTACGATCCCGCGGGGCGCGAGCCGATTCCGCGGGCCGTCCGCGAGCACGCGCTCGCCGCGATCCGCAAGGCCGATCTGGTCATCCTGGTCATGGACGCCTCGGCCGGCGTCGTCGGAGGCGACCGCGCCGCGGCCCGCGTCATCCGCGAGTCCGGCGTGGAGGCCGTCGTGGCTGCCAACAAGATCGACCGCAAGGAAGGGGAGGCCGGCGAGAACGAGGCGTGGGAGCTCGGGTTTCCGGAAGTGTTCGGCGTGTCTGCCGAGCACGGCACGGGGGCCGCGGAGATTCTCGAGGCGATCGGCGTCCGTATGGGTCCGGCGCCGGCGGACGGAGAAGGAATCGGCGCTTCGCAATCGGCGGAGTCTTCCGCTGAGCGCGAGATCGCCGTGGCCGTGGTTGGACGTCCCAACGTCGGCAAGTCTTCGCTCGTCAACGCGCTTCTGGGAAACGAGCGGACGATCGTCTCGGAGATCGCCGGAACGACGCGGGACGCCGTGGACGCGGTGATCGAAAGGGGAGGGTCGCGCCTCCGGCTGATCGACACCGCCGGCATCCGCCGCAAAGGGAAGACCGAGAAGGGGGCGGAGGTGCTCTCGGTCGTCCAGGCCCGCAAGCGCATCGAGGACTGCGACGTCGCGCTGCTCGTTTTGGATGCCCGTTCCGGAGTCTCCGCGCAGGACGCCCATGTCGCCTCGTACGTCCACGACGAGGGCAAGGGGCTGGTGCTTCTGGCCAACAAGTGGGACCTCGTCTCGCGTCCCGGACCCGAAGGCGACGCCGCGGCGCGTGCTTTTCGGCGGGAGGTTGAGGAGCGAATCCCGTTCGCCCGGCATGCGCCGCTGCTTCTCATCTCCGCCAAGAGCAAGCGCGGCGTCGCCCGCATCCTCGACCTTGTCGCGCAGGTCGCAGCCAACCGCCGGCGTCGGATCTCGACCGGCGAGTTGAATCGCGTGCTGGGCCGCGCCCTGCGGGACAAGCCGCCCCGGAGCGCCTCGGGCCGGCCGCTGCGCGTGTACTACGTCGCCCAGACCGGAAGCGCTCCGCCGACCTTCAACCTGGTGGCCAGCCGGTCCGAGCGGCTCCATTTTTCCGAGGAGCGGCGCATCGAGAACATCCTGAGAGAGGAGGTCGACTTCTCGGGATCGCCGATTCGCATCGTGGTGCGCAAGCGCACCGGGCGGGAAAGGAAATGAAGACGGGAACCGTCTTTGTCCGCGGGCCCCTCTGGAGTTAAAGTAAGGCGGGGTTCATGCCGCAGCAACTCTACAAGCCGGCCGAAGCGTGCAAGATCGCAGAAGTCGCGCCCTACGTTCTTCGCTACTGGGAGACGGAGTTTCCCG
>DATFTF010000316.1:0-2448 GCA_035262245.1 Thermoanaerobaculia bacterium | reverse complement strand
GAGCCTCCGAACGTCGCGACCTTTCACGTCTGCGGTCGCCATCGCGTGCGCACGGATTGTCCGTTCATCCCCTGTCCCTTCGGTCAGGTCAACGGATTCCCGGCTCGATCGTCCAACAGGAACCGTGGCAGGGCTCTTGCTCCGACTTGCGAGGTCGATGCAGAACATACTGTCGTCCACAGGGGGCTACGATGCCGGCTTGCGAAGTGTGCGGAGGTCATTCGGAGAGGGCGTTCCAGCTCATGCTCGACGGAACCCGGCATCAGTTCGACAGCGCCGAGTGCGCGATTCACGCGGCGACGGTGCCGCGCCAGCACTGCGGCTGCCTGCACCATAGCTCCGGCTCGATGCAGACGGTCGGGAGCGGAGCGGTTCCCGGGGGGCGCGGCCACCGATTCCTATCGAAGAAACGCGCTTCCGGTCACTCCATATCGAAGACGTGATAGGTCGCGTTCTCGTCGAGGACGGTGCCCCACACTTTGTGTGAGCCCTGGTGCTCGGAGAGGCCATAGGTGATCGGCGCGCCGATGCCGATGTCCAGGCCACGGATCGACTCGAGGGCGTCGATCAGAGTCTCCCCGGTGGGATTCTTTCCCGCCCGCCGGAACCCCTCCATGAGGACGGACGCGGCCAGGTAGCCCTCCAGCGACACGAAGTCCGGTTTCTCCCCGCGGAAGTATTTTTCCAGCGCCTCCCGATAGCGGATGACCTCGGTGGCCGAGGAGTCCACGGGCGGAACGACCTGGGTCACGATGACGCCCTGAGGGTACTTCGCGCCGAGGGCCTTCAACTCGCCGGCCAGCGCCGTCGACCCCACGAAGGAGACGTTGGTGAAGATCGGATCGAAGCCCTGATCCTTGATCTTCTCGATGAAGAGTGCCGCCGGACGGTAGGGCGCGACCATCACGATCGCCCGAATGTCCTTCTTGTTCTTCAGGATCTCGTCGACGGCGTCGTTTAGCTCGAGCGTGTTGCGTTTGAAGCCCACTCGCAGGATCTGCTCCTGGCTGCGGCCATAGCGGCGCAGGGCCCTGGCCACTCCGGCAAATCCGGCGTCCCCGAAGCCGTCCTGCTGCGCGAAGACGGCGATCTGGCCCGGTTTGACCTTCCGAAGGTCGATTAAGTACTTGACCACGCCGGCGGTCTCTTCGGCGTAGCTCGCGCGGTAGTTGAGAACGTAGCGGTCCGGAGGGTCCCGCCGGAGAAGACCGGCGCCGGTGAAGGCCCCAAAAAGGAGCACCTTCTTCTGGAGGATATAGGGGACGGCGACCTCCGCGGTGGGGGTTCCCACGTTGCCCACCAGGGCGAAGACCTTGCGGTCCTCGATAAGCTCCTTCATCGTCTGCCGGGTCCGGTCTGGCTCGTAACCGTCGTCGAGGGCGACGAGCTGGAACTTGTGTCCGAGGATCCCTCCGCCGTCGTTCACCGCGTTCAGACACGTCTCCACGCCGAGCTTCATCTGGCGCCCGAGCTCGCTGGCCGGTCCGGTCAGGGCGGCGCTCATGCCTAGAGTGATGACCGGATTGCGGGGAGGCGCCGGGACCGGCACGGGTTTGGGCTGTACCCGGCCGGGCCGCGTGAGAAACCAGGCCACTCCCGCGGCCACGACGAGAACCGCGGCGCCGGCCGCGATCCTCATGGGAAGCCGCGACTCCCTTCCGGAAACCGCCGTCAACGGCGCCCGCTCCGGAGGGACCGGGCGCGGCCTTGCCGGGACTGCGGTCGAGCGCTCGCGAGGCGGAGCCTCCGCCGCCGGACGTAACGGAAGCGGCTCGCGAGGCGTAACCCTCGCCGTGGCCGGCATCGGCGCCGTGGTCTGGGACGCCGCCGCAGCCTGCCTGGTCTCCTCCGCCGGCGGGGCCGGACGCGCACGGACGGCGCTCGCATCGGCCACGCGCATGCCGTCGATGACGACGGTGCTCCAGTGCTGGTTGATCGAGCGGCGCGGAGGCTGCACGCCCGGCTCCACGCGAAAGACGCCGCCCTTCTTCCCGAGCGCGGCATGGACCGCGTCGATCCCCGACTGGGACCCCAGCTGAGCGTCGACGAGCTCTCCGCGATCGAAGAAGAAACTTCCCTCGGCATCGGGGTAGCTGACCGTCAGCTTGGCGGTCTGCCGGCTCGTGCAGTAGACCTGGATCAGGTGAGAGAGGCCGATCTCGTCGAGGGAGCCACCCACCATCGGAACCTCTTCAGCCTCGCGGCCGCCGGCCGCGGATCGGGATCGACCGAACTCGCATGACGGTCACTCTCTTTTGGGTTGTCCTCTGCATCATACAGCCAAAGCTGCGCCCGGCGGTGTCAGGTCCCGGCGGTTGACAGTCGGAGATGGAGCCCGCATCCTAGGACGCAAGATCCATGGCCACGTCCCAAACAATTCCGGCCCGTACAAACGGCCGCCGGAGAGGTTCCGCCCTGATCACAAATCACAAGTCACACATTACAAAT
>DATFTF010000315.1:0-9184 GCA_035262245.1 Thermoanaerobaculia bacterium | reverse complement strand
CTGATACGCAGAGGAGCGCGGGTGATGATCATCGCCGCCGCCGCCGATGCCCGCGGTTCACGGGAAGAGGGCCGACTCGGTCAGATCGCACAGAATGTGCTCGACGCAGAGAAGCGCCTCCTGGATCCTCTGGGTGTCGCGGCTGGGAACCACGACGGCGCAGTCCACCAGCGCGACGAGCGCTCCTCCCTCGCCCAGGAGACCCAGGGTCTTGACCTGCATCCGCCGAGCGGCCTCGACCGCGCGGATCACGTTCTTCGAGTTGCCGCTGGTGCTGATGGCGACGAGGACGTCTCCCGGCCGGCCGTGCGCCTGGAGCTGCCGCTCGAACACGCCCTCGAAGCTCGCGTCGTTGGAATGCGCGGTCAGGAACGACGTGTCGGTGGTCAGCGCCAAGGCCGGCAGGGCGGGCCGCTGGCGATGCGGATGAAAGCGGCTGACGAACTCGGTCGCCATGTGCTGGCAATCCGCGGCGCTTCCGCCGTTGCCGCACAGGAGGATCTTGTTGCCGCTCCGGAAGGCGGCGATGAGCATCTCCCCGGCCTGTAGGATCCGCTCCGGCGCCTCCCGGGCCAGACGCTCGTTGAGCGCGGCACTCTCGCGCAGCTGACGGACGACGCCCTCCAGGCGATCGCCGGCCGACGAGGAGCTCATGACCGATCTCCTCCTCGCGCCGCCGGCGCAACCGCTCCGCGCGAGCTTACGAGGAGCGACGCGATGAGATCAGCCGCCGCCGCGAGATCGGCGGCGCGGTGGTCGGCGACCACGCCGGGTTCGCTGGCCGATTCCTTTCCATAGCCGGTCTCGACCAGGATCGTTGTCGCCCCCGCGCGCTGTCCGAGCTCGATGTCGCTCGTCTTGTCGCCGATCACGAATGCCTCCGATGGGTCGAAGTGAAGCTCCCGCGCGGCCTGCTCGAGGAGCTCCGTTCGCGGCTTGCGGCAGGCGCAGCCGTCCTGAGGCAGGTGCGGGCAGGCGTAGATGCCGTCGAGATGAATCCCCTCGCGCGCCAGCAGCGCCTCCAGAGCCCGGTGGATCTCGTCGAGCCCCGCCGCGTCGAGGAGTCCCCGTCCGACTGCGGACTGGTTGGTGACGACGACGAGCCCCAGCCCGAGCGCCGCGAGGCGGCGCAGGCCCTCCGCCGCGCCCGCCTCGAGCTCCAGGCCGGACGCATCCGACAGGTGCCCGCGGTCGACGACGATCGTGCCGTCCCGATCGAGAACGGCGAACCGCCTCATCGCGACGGCATCCCTTCCAGAAACGCCTCGGCCCGCGCGTAAGACTCCGGCGTTCCGATGTCCAGCAGAGGGCTTTCGCCGGCGACGGACCACAGGCCCCTTCCGGCCAGGGCCGGCAGCACCTGCGTCTCGAGCGAGGCGGGGGCGTCGGCGGGGATGCCGGCGAGGACGTCGCGGTTCAGGGCGTAGACGCCGGCGTTGATCCATCCAGGACCGTGACCGGCGCCCTTCTCGGCAAATGCGGCGACCCTTCCGTCGGAGTCCGCGTCGACCGGGCCGACACCCCACGCCCGTCCGTCCCCGAAATCCGATGCGATCTGATCGGCCATATGCCCCGTGCAGAACACGATACGACGGATTCCCTGCTCCGCGAGCGACTGCACGAGCCACTCGGCGAAGGGCCGGCCGCGCACCGGCGCCAGCGGCTTGGGCCGGTCGGCCACCGCCGGTCGCAGCCGCGTTTCCTGGCCGCCGGCGAGCAGGAAGGCCGTGGCGTCGAAGGCGGCGGCGAAGCTCATAGGCCTGCAGCCTCCGTCTTCCGGCTCACAAAAATGGTCTTTTCCACCGTGGCATGGGTCTGGCCCGCGGAGTTCACAATATCTATATTGTACACCCGGTCGACCGACTTCTGCCGCCCGCACAGGTCCCGGATTTGCGCGATCTCCTCCTCCTCCAGCAGGAAGCGGGCGAAGAGCCGCTCCTTCCCCGGCCGGCGGAAACGGATCGACGCGGCCTTGTCCCAGACCGTGTAGCCCGGGCCCAGAACGCGGATCAGGAGGATCATGTAGATCGGGTCGACCGCTCCGTAGAGGCTCCCGCCGAAGATCGTGCCGACGTAGTTGCGGGTGCGGCGATTCAGCGGGATTTCCACCCGCGCCTCGCGAAAGTCGTCCGAGATGTAGGCGACGCGCCCGCCCGTGCCCCGATAGGCGGGAAAGAAGTTGAACATCCACCGCATGCGGCGGGAGGCGAAGCTCTCGGGCACGGTGCGGCTATTAAACCCCCGCCAGGGCGGCCCGGCACTCCGAGGGTCAGCCCCGCGCCGGCCGCTCGGTCGCCGGGGGGCCTTCTTCGGCCGGGCCCTCCCGAAGGCTCCGCCAGAGCTCGGCCCAGAAGCCCGGCTGGCGCGGCCGGACGATAAGGACGGCGCGGCCGGCGCGGCCGGCGATCTCTCGCGCCACGTCCCCGAGAACGTAAGCCGAGATCCCGCCCCGCGCGGGCGAAGACCCGACCACCAGGAGGTCGGAGGCGCTCGCGCGCAGCTCCTCCACCACCCGGTCGGCGACGTCCCCCCAGGCCAGTCGGAACGAGACTTGCGCGCCCGCCGCGCGAAAGATCTCCAGTTGGCGGCGGAGGTTTCGCGCCAGTCGGGAGTTGGATTCCAGGAACTTTTCCGGGCTCGCGTCGCGGCCGAGAGGTCCGGAGTAGATCTCCGGAATCTGCGGTGAGACGTGGAGGAGGACGACGGGAGCACCGAGCCCCGCCGCGAGCCGCCCGACCATCCGCGCGCCCTCGTCGGTGAAGCGCTCCCCCCCGCTGCAGAAAAGGATCTTGGAGGGCGGCGCGGATCCGGCCGGGACGATCAGGACGGGCGGTGCGAGGGCCCGGACCACGCGCCAGATGTGGCCTCCGGCCAGGCGGAGAAAGTGCCCCGGCTTTGGATCCGCGCCGAGGATTACGAGCGTGGTCGGCGTTTCGGACACGCGCTTGCGCGCCACCTCGAGGACGTCTCCGGTCGACTGGATCGCGTCGACGGCGCCGACCCTCTCGGTGGCCAGCGCCCGCGCTTGCGCCACCGCCTCGGCGATCCGCGCGTCGGCGGCGCCGGCGCCCGTGACTCCCAGAATCGCCAGCGGCCGGCCGAGGGCCCGGGCGATCTCGACCGCCGCGGACGCGGCGGCCCGGGAGCCCGCCGAGCCATCCACCAGGACCAGAATCTGACCTTTTTCCGGCTCGGCGCTCACAGTTTTAGAAGCCCCTTTTGGAAGAGCTCGTACAAGAGCAGAGCCGCTCCGAGGACCGGCAGAGGGACGAACGCCAGCCGCAGCTTCGGACCATGGAAGTGCTCGGTCATGGCCGCGCCGATCTGAGCCCCGACCGCCGCGCCGGTGTGCATGACCAGCGCGATCAGGATGTCGACGTTGCCCTTGAGCGCATGGGAGACGGTCCCGTATCCCGCGGAGATGATGACTTCGAAGAGATCGGTGCCGATCGCGACGTGCGTGGGCACGCCCAGAACATAGACCAGCGACGGCATGCGGATGTAGCCGGCGCCTCCCCCCAGGAGTCCGGAAAAGAAGCCGCCGACCAGCCCCACTCCGATGACCGCCCAGAGCGAGATCTTCGAAATCCCTGACGCGGGGAACGAAACGTAGGGGGGCAGCTTCCAGGCGCGGACTTTCTTGATGAGGCCGGTGAAGTGAATACGGTCCTTGACCGTGCTGCCGACCTTGATCTGGCCGGACTGAGCGAGCTTGCGCTGCAGGAGGGCCGAGATGCTCTCCCAGGTCATGAATGCGGACAGGGCGATCAGGATCACGGTGAACGCACAGCCCAGAACCAGATCGGCGATGTTGTGGCGCTTCAGGACCTGGACCACCTGCGCCCCCGCCTCGACGCCGGCGATCGTGCCCCCCACCATCAAGAGGCCGAGCTTCAAATCGACGTTGCCCAGCGCCCGGTGCTTGCGCGCGGCGACGACGGACTTTCCCATGATGTGCGCGAGATCGGTTCCCACGACCAGGTTCATCGGAAGCCCCAGCGCGTAGAGCGCCGGGCCGGCCAGGAAGGAGCCGCCCACGCCGAAGAATCCGCCCAGCACCCCCACCACCAGGCCCACGGCGATGAGCCAGAAGGGAGAGAGGTGGGCCCCCGAAATCGGAAAGTCCAAGTCCCGCCCTCTATCTCTTCAGAGTTTTCTCGAGCGCCGGCGACGCGAGCCCCTCCTCGCGGCGCGCCCGCACGAAGAGGCCGACGAAGAGTGTGGTCAGAAACTCCAGAAGAAACCCCTGCCCCAGCATGAGCCCGACGGAGAGCAGGGCATAGATCGCCCGGTGGTGCTCGGAGGTGGCCAGCAAAACGGGGCGCAGCGCGCGCAGGACCAGCGCCAGGTAGAGGGTCACCAGCGCGGCGTAGACCAGGACCTCGAGGGCCAGGACGGCCAGCCAGGACACGGCCTGCCGGGTTCGGTTGCTGCGCTTGCGCGACGTCATTGGGCGGTGCCTTTGCAAGGAAGCGGCCACGGTCTGCTCGGAAGTGGCAGGATATCCTTGGAGGGATGGAGCCCGGTTACAGGACGCTTCTCGCGTCGGGCGAGCTCGCGGAGCGCGTCGAGCGGCTCTGGTCTCTTCTCTCCTCCTGCACGGTCTGCCCGCGCGACTGCGGCAACGACCGACTGGCCGGCGTGCTCGCCTCCTGCGCCTCGGGCGCCGATCCGGTCGTCTCCTCCCATACCCCGCACTTCGGCGAGGAGCCGGGCCTCTCCGGGACCCGCGGCGCGGGCAACATCTTCTTCGGCAACTGCAACCTGCGCTGCGTCTACTGCCAGAACTACCAGATCAGCCAGGACTACCACGCGCAGAAGCGGTTCACGGTCTCCGTCGAGCGCCTGGCGGAGATGATGCTGGAGCTGCAGGACCGCGGTTGTCACAATATAGGACTTGTATCGCCGACACACTACGCGCCGCAGGCGGCGAAGGCCATCCTCTTGGCGGCGCGCCGCGGGCTGTCGCTTCCCATCGTCTACAACACCAACGCCTACGACTCGGTCGAGGTGCTGCGTCTCTTGGACGGCGTCGTCGACGTGTACCTGCCGGACTTCAAGTACGCCGACGATGCCGCCGGCTGGCTCTACTCCAAAGTGCCCGACTACGTCTCGCGCTCCCGGGCCGCGCTCATCGAAATGTACCGGCAGATGGGACCGCGGCTGATCTTTTCCGGCGAGGGCCTGCTTCAGCGCGGCCTCCTCGTGCGGATGCTCGTCCTGCCCGACAACGCCGCGGGCATCGCGGACTCGCTCGCCTGGATCGCGGAGACGCTCTCTCCCCGGGTCGCCATCTCGCTGATGGCCCAGTACTACCCGATCCATCGCGCTCAAAAAGATGCACGCTACGAGCAGCTGAACCGTTCGATCACCGCCGCGGAATGGGAAGAGGCGCTGGCGGCGATGGCGGCGTTGAGCTTCGAACAGGGCTACCAGCAGGAGCTCGAGACGGCCAACAGATACTACCGCCCCGATTTTAACGACCGGGAGAAGCCGTTCCGCGACATCCGCGACTTCGAACGCGAGACAGGTCCGGCCGAGGTTGTCAGACCTTAAGACCTTGACGGCGTCTCGAGATTGGCTTAACTAAACTACTGCGGCGCCGTCGGGCTCGCCGCGTCGCCGCTGAGCCGCATGCCGTTAGGCCGCGAACCGCCGCGTCGGGCAAGAAGGCGTGCGAAATATCTGATGGACCTGTTGGCAGCTGCCCTCGGAACGCTCGATTAAGTGATCGATGGACAGCGGCAGCGAAAAGAGAGCCGAAATGGGAAAGATCATCATCAGCGAAAACGTGACGCTCGACGGAGTCATCCAGGACCCGGCCGGTGACGAGGGCCTCAGGCACGGCGGTTGGGTCGGTCGTATCGGCGATCGGGGCCGTGAAGAAGCGGCCAAGATTGCGCTCGAGGAAGCTCTGGGCACCGAGGCCATGCTGCTGGGTCGACGCACCTACGAGTTCTTGGCCGGGCGGTGGCCATCCCGGACTGGCGCCCTGGCGGACAGGCTGAACAGCAAAGCCAAGTACGTCGTCTCCTTGACCCTTCGAGATCCGGCCTGGAACAACACGACGGTGCTCAAGGGCGACGCGGTGAGTGAGGCTTCGACACTGAAGCAACGAGTCACGGGCGACATTCTGGTCGCCGGCAGCTTTCAGCTCCTGCACGCGCTGCTAGAGCGCGATCTCGTCGACGAGTTGCGGCTGATGATCTACCCAGTCGTGCTCGGGATCGGCAGGCGCCTCTTCGCCGAGACCGGCGACAAGAGACCCATGCGCCTCACCGGAAACAAGACCGTCGCTGGCGATCTCGTCCTCCTCACCTACGAGCCTGTCCGGAAAACCTGACCGGGAGACATCGTGACGACTCAGGTGTGCGCCTGGTCATTTGCGGCACGAAGCCGAGCTAGCCGAACAGCCTCGGCTGCGCTTCCCTCTCGACGCGCGTGACCGCTTCGAGCGCCGGGTAGGCGGTGCGCAGGGTCTCCGGCACGGCGCGAACCTCTCCGATCAGCGACCGCTGCAGCTCGAGCGCATTGGCCACCGCCTGCCCGCGGAAGTGATTGTTGAGGATGGCGTAGACGCCGCGGCTGGCCTGCCGCGCGGCGTCGGAGATTCGCCCGACCCACGGCGCGAGCTCCTCGTCCGAGTAGAGGTAGTTGTACCGCTGCTCGTTGGTGGTGTCGGGCCCGAACCACTTCGGGGCGTTGCGCCCGTGAAAGCGGAAGTAGGCGATCGGCGCGGTGACGTAACCGGTGGGCCCGAGGTTGTCCGAAAGGGCCGGCTGGTCGATGTTGACGAAGGCCGCGGACCGGGCGGACAGGAGCTCCCGCGTCTCGTCGCGATCCCAGGAGGCGTGCCGGAACTCGACGGCGAGGGGAAACGCCTCCAGACCCGCCAGCGTTGCGTCCAGATAGTCGCGGTTTTCCACGGTGTCGTGAAAGGACATCGGAAACTGCGCCAGGACGCACCCCAGCCGCCCGGCGGAATCGAGCGGTGCCAGGGCCCCGGCGAAGGCCCGGCGCTCGCCTTCTCCTGCAGTGCGCTCGTGCGTGAAGCCGCGGAAGAGCTTGGCCGTGAACGTGAAGCGGGGATTGTGCTCGATCCGTGCGAGCCATCCCTCGGTCATTCGCGCGGGAGGAATCCGGTAGAAGCTCGAGTTGACCTCCAGCGTGTCAAACAGCGAGGCCATGAGGGAGAGCCGGTCGAACCCGCGCGGAGGGCGGGCGGGGTAAACGATCGTGTTCCAGTCTTCGTAAGCCCAGCCGGCCGTGCCGACCCGAATCACGGGGTGAGCTTCTGGAGCGCCTTCGCGAAGTCGTAGGTCCACGGATCCCTGGCGACCCAGACCTGCCCTCCGCCGACGTCGGCGCCGTCGGCGATGACGTGGATCAGCCAGATGCCCTCGTCCCAGTCCGCGCCCACGGGAGCGGAAAAGGGGAACGACACGTCGGTGGCGCCGGCGCGCATGTCCACAGAACGATCGAAGAGGGCGACGCGGCGTCCCCGGGGAGAGACCGCGTCGACGCGGACCTTGAGGGCCCGCGCGGGCCCCGGCGACACGTCGAGAACCGCCTCGACGCGCAGCTTCGGATCGGCGCCGAGCCGGATCGGAAATCCCTCCGGCGCGGCGCGGTTGCCCGAGGCGTCCGCCGGGAAAACCGGCAGATCGCCCACCATCGGCGAGAAGAGCTGGCCGCGCTGCGGACTGTCGAACCGGAACCGCATGCCGATGTTGGCCGCGATCTCGACCGGCTTGCCGTTGTGAATCGCAGGGCGGAATTGCCAGAGGCGCGCGGCCGCGACGGCCGGACCGACGAAGTCCGGATGCGAGCTTCCCACCGCCTTGATGTCCTGGAGCGTTCCGTTCGTGTCGACGCGGGCAATCAGATTCACGTTGCCCTGTCTCATCGCCTTGTCCATCGAGGCGGGGAATCCCGGCTTCTGCTGCTGGAGGAGCTCGGCGCCGCGGTTCTGGGCGAGCTGGGGCGCCGAGAAGGCTGCCGTCCAGACAAGCGCCAGCGCCACCGGCAGCGGGAAACGGGAAATGGAAAACGGGAAACGTTTGAGCTTCATGAACGGATAGCGCTCGCCTCGAGACGCGTTTCGTTTTTCGTTTCCCGATTTCCGTTTCCCGGCTCCAGTGCCCTCCTGGCGTGGTAGGACGAGCGCACCAGCGGCCCGGCCTCGACGTGGAAGAATCCCATCGTCTCGGCGCGTTCACGCAGCCTCGCGAACTCCTCCGGGGTGTAGTACTTCTCGACCGGGAGGCGTTTCTCGTAGGGCTGAAGGTATTGCCCGATCGTCACGACGTCGCATCCGACGCCGGCCAGATCGGCGAGAGTTCCGAAGATTTCCTCCGTGGTCTCGCCCAGGCCCACCATCAGGCCCGATTTCGTGCGGATGCCGGCTCCGGTTTCGCGACGGTAGAGATCGGAGCGCGCGAGCAGCTCCAGGGACTGATCGTATTTCGCCTCCGGCCGCACCCTTCGGTAGAGGCGGGGCACAGTCTCGGTGTTGTGATTCAAGATCTCCGGACGCTCGGCCAGGACGGTCTGGAGAGCGTCTCGATCGCCGCAGAAGTCCGGGATCAGGACCTCCACCGTGCACCGGGGCAGGATCTCGCGGATCGCCCGGATTGTGGCGGCGAAGTGCGCGGCGCCGCCGTCGGGGAGGTCGTCGCGGTTGACCGACGTCACCACGGCGTGGGAGAGACCGAGCTCCCGGGCAGCCCGCGCCACGCGGATCGGCTCGGTCGAGTCGAGCTCGCCGGGCTTGCCCTTGCCGACGGCGCAGAAGCCGCAGTGCCGCGTGCAGACGTCCCCCATGAGCATGAACGTGGCGGTGCGTTCTCGCGCCCAGCACTCGTGGATATTGGGGCAGCGGGCCTCCTCGCAGACGGTCGTCAACGACAGGCGGCGCATCAGCGAGCGGACTTGCTCGTACTCGCCCGTCGTGTTGGCCCTCACCTTGAGCCACTCCGGCCGTTGCAGGCGCAAGGGGCGGTCGGCGCCGAGGGCGGTCAGCCCCATCGTTTCCCGTTTCCCGTTTTCCGTTTCCCGGCTCACGGTGCTCACGTCTCGATTATCTCCCGGCCGAAAACTTCGCCGAAATGCCGCGCCACGAGGGGAGCCAGCAACTTGGGCTCGAGGCGCCGGCCGGTCACGCGCTCGATGGACGTGACTCCGC
>DATFTF010000314.1:0-3400 GCA_035262245.1 Thermoanaerobaculia bacterium | reverse complement strand
GCCATCGTCCAGCCGTGCGTCTCGGAGAGAGTCGCGGCCCGCTCGGCGGAGAAGAAGGGCCCGATCGGCTTAGACGGCGACAGAAACGCGGGATCCGCCGCGTCGACTTCCACCTGGGTCAGGAGTGTCACGACCTCCTTGCGGAATCCCGCCGGAGGCAGCTCGCTCGCGAACGCGAGCTCCAGAAGAAATCCGAGCGAGCCCTGGGTCTGAGCCACACAGAAGTCGAGGCTCGCCGGCGGCACGCGCTCCGCAGCGATCTCCGATTGCAACAGGAGATTGCCCACCTGAGGCCCGTTGCCGTGCACGACGATCATCTCGTAGCCACGGGCCAGAATCGGCAGGAGCCGGCGGACCGCCTCGCGCGCGCGCACGAGCTGCTGCTCGAGGCGCCCGGAGTCCTCGGGCCGCAGCAGCGCGTTGCCGCCAAAGGCCACCACCGCCAGAGGGCGGACGAACGAGAAGAAGCGGGTGGTCATGGGCCGGGAAACGGGAAACGGGAAACGGGAAACGTGCGAGACCGCCCGTAATCCGTCGTTTTCCGTTTTACGTTTTCCGTTTTCCGGCTCATGGTCCCACCGGTTCCCGCACCAGCGGCATTGCCATGCAGCGCGGACCTCCCCGGGCCCGGGAAAGCTCGTGGGCCGCCAGGCGGATCACGGCTTTTTTACCGGCGTCGAGCTCCCGGCGGCCGAGAAGAAGGTCGGACTCGTCGATCACTTCGTACCCCCGGCTGGCGAGCTCCTCGGTCGTCCTTTCGTTGCGGTCATAGGTCAGCAGGATTCCGGGTGCGAGCGCGAAGGCGTTGGCCCCGTCGGTCCACTGCTCGCGCCGCTCCGCGATGGGATCGTCGCCGCCGCAGCGGACCGGCTTGAGATCGACTTTCAGGGTCTTCAGGGCTGACAGGAGATCCTTTTCCGACGTCCAGGTGATCTCGCGCTTGGTCAGGTCGCATTCGTACACGTCGGCTTCCTCGGCTCCGCCGGGCAGGATCATGGGCCCATAGACCAGGCATTCCTCGCGCGAAATCACGGTGAATACGGTGTCCAGATGCATGTACGACCGCGCCGGCGGAACGGCGACGACCAGCACCCTCTTGATCGGCGCCTTCCGGGCCTTGAGCGCTTCGGTCAGACGCTCGATGGTGGTCTTCTCCGTCCGCTCGGAGTACCCGATGACCAGCAGGTCCTCCCGCATCACCAGCACATCGCCGCCCTCCAGAGTCGGGCGCATCCGGGCATAGGAGGTCGGGCGGCCGTAGTCGGCGGAGAACTCCCGGAACCAGAAGACGTCCTCCGGCTGCGCGAATCGCGGATGGTGATCGAAGACGTATCCGGACAGGAGAGGCTCGCGCAAGCGCGCCGGCGTGGCCATGGCGCCGAGGATGACGCCCTCCCCGACTACGACCAAAGGGTCGCGCTGAAAGAAGTAGTTGGGGATGGGCGGCAGCCAGTAGAGCTCGGATGTGGACTCCGCCACTTCGGCCGCCGGCCGTTCCAGGCCTGTGACGAGGGCCTTCGCGAGGTCCGAGGGAGGGAGATCGCGGAGCCGATAGTCCATGTCCGGACCCCAGCCCAGCGTCCTGCCGAGATCCTCCAGGACGGCGTCTCGCTTCTCCGGCACGGCGAGCACCTCTTCGAGCAGGTCCTGAACGTCCAGGACCTCGTCGGCGACGAAGCCGAGGACCTGCTGGAATCGCCGGTGCTCTTCGCGCGCTCTCTGGCCGTAGAGGATGTCGTCGAACAGAAGCTCCTCCATCATGGAGGGGATCATCCTGTCGATCTCCGGCCCGGGAAGGTGCACGAGGACCGAGGTCAGCTTGCCGATCTCCGAGGTGACTTTCAGAGTCATGGTGAGCCAGCCGAAAAGGGGCGGGATTGTATCAGGAGGAATCGACCCATTGATTCAGGAATCCATCGGTTGATTGACCCTCTTCGGGGGCCCATAAACCGACGACCCGATGGACCGACGAACCGACCGGGCGCGCTCAGGAGGGCGGCAGAAGCGGGAGATTCTCCGTGACTTCGCCGAGACTGCGTTCCGCCCCTTCCGACACGCCCTCGAGGCGGCGGCCGAAGCGCGCCAGCGCCGCCGAAGCCTCTTCGTACTGCTTGGCGGCGTTGCCCAGGTGGGCGCCGAGTTTCTTGAAGGGCTCTTCGGCGCGGTCCCACACGCGGGCGAGCTCGGACAGGCGCTCGGCAACGTCCTGCGCGTTGCGCTGAAGTTCCTGTCCGCGCAAGACCATGGCGACCGTGGAGAGGTAGGCGTAGAAGAGCCGCGGAGAGACCGGGAAGACGCGGCGCTCGATGCAGTAGTCGGCGAGGGCTTTCTCCGCGTCGTCGGCCACGATCTCCGAATAGACGGCTTCCGCCGGCACGTACATGAAGGCGTAGTCGTAGGTGCCGGCGGCCGGCCGGATGTACTTGCGGGAGATCGCGTCCGCGTGGCGCTTGACGTCCGCCACGAACGAAGCGCGCGCCCGCTTCTGGTCGGCCTCCGCTTCCACTTCGCGGGCTCTCCGATAGTTCTCCAGCGGAAATTTGCTGTCGATCGGAACGAAGCGGTCTCCGACCGACACGATCGCGTCCACGATCGCCCCGTCGTCGGGAAACCGGTACTGCATCTGCCACGATCCCGGAGGCAGCGCCTGCCGCAGAGCCTGCTCGAGAAACGTTTCGCCCAGCGTGCCGCGCAGCTTGGGAGGCTTGAGCAGATCTTCCAGGCGCGTGACCTCGCCCGCGAGTTTTTCGATCTTCTGAGAAGCCTCGAAGATCCGCCCCATCTTTTCGCCGACGTCCTTGAGCAGGCGCCCGGACTGGCCCAGATGGTCGGACAGGTGCCGCTGCCCCTCCTGGAGGCTCCGCTCGACTCCCTCCACGCGCTCGGCGACGGATCGCCGAAGTTCCTCGAAGCGGCGATCGACGGACTCGGAGGCCTGGCGCGCCGAAGCCGTCTCGGCCAGGACCCGGTCGAGCCGGGCCGCGCTGTCCTTCATTCGACCCAGCAACACGAAGATCGCCGCCACGGCCGCGGCGAGAACAAAGACCCCAAGAATGACGGCGGTGAGGGAGATCGCCATGCTTTCAGGATAGCCGCCGCTCGGACAAACGATGTCCGAGCGAGTCAAGTCTTCGAATCCCGTGTCCCGAACCCCGGCTTTACGCCCTCCGTCCCCCCGACAGCATGACCACCACCGCCACGAAGAGCGCGGCGCCGATGACCGACCACAGGAAGGGGAAGGGAGCCCCGGCGACGTTGATCAGGAGCGGCTCGGGCAGCCCCGCCCGGTGAGCGATCCAGGATCCGAGCAACGCGCCGATGAACCCGAGCGCCATCGAGACCAGGCAGCCGCCGTGCGTCCCGCCGGCAATTGCGCGGCCGAGTCCTCCCGCGATCGCCG
>DATFTF010000313.1:0-2946 GCA_035262245.1 Thermoanaerobaculia bacterium | reverse complement strand
CGACGCCGATCTGATCGTGCTGACCGGAGGCACAGGCGTCGCGCCGCGCGACCGCACGCCGGAAGCGGTCCGGGCCGCGGTCGAGTTCGAGATCCCGGGGCTGGCCGAGAAGATGCGCGCGGACACAGGAAAGGATCTGCCGGTCGCCTATCTCTCCCGGCAGGTCGCCGGCGTGCGCGGCCGGACGCTCGTCGTCTCGGTCCCCGGCTCCCCCAAGGGGGCGGCCGACTGCCTGCGCGCGATCGCGGAGCTCCTGCCGCATGTCCTCGCGCTCGTGCAGGGAAGGAGCCACGAGCATCCGCGGGCCTCCCGGCCGGGCGAGAAGTCCGAGTGACGGCATTCCGGCTCGGCATCGACAACCTTCTCGCGGATTCGACGCCGATCGCCGGGAAGAGATTCGGGCTCATCACCAATCCCTCCGGCGTCACCTCCGCCGGCTTGCCGACCTGGAAAGCCCTGGCCGACCTGCCGGGCGTGAAGCTCTCCAAGCTCTTCGGCCCGGAGCATGGCGTCGACGGTTCGGCGGTCTACATGGAGGCGGTCGGCTCGGGAATGCACTGGCCGACGGGTCTGCCGGCCGTCTCGCTCTACGGCGATTCGATCGAGAGCCTGAAACCGAAAGCCTCCGATCTTCGCGGCCTCGAGGCGCTGGTCTTCGATGTCGCCGACGTGGGCGCGCGCTACTACACCTACAACTGGACGATGATGCTGTCGATGGAGGCCTGCGCCGAGGCGGGCCTTCGCTTCGTGGTCTGCGACCGGCCCAATCCGATCGGAGGCGCGGTCGAGGGAGCGCCTCAGGACGAGGATTTCCTTTCGTTCGTCGGTCTCCATCCTGTGCCGGTGCGGCACGGTATGACGGCGGGGGAGATGGCTCGCCTCCTCGCCGCCGAGCGCCGGATCAGCGTCGACCTCCGGGTGTCTCCGATGAGCGGCTGGGCCCGAGACCTGCCCTTCGCCTCGACCGGCCTTCCGTGGATCTCTCCCTCGCCGAACATTCCGTCGGTGGCCACGGCGCTGGTCTATCCCGGAATGTGTCTTCTCGAGGGAACCAACCTCTCGGAGGGCCGGGGCACCACGCGTCCCTTCGAGCTCTTCGGCGCTCCCTGGTTGGACGCCCGCAGGCTGACCGAGGCGCTGAACGCCCTTCGGCTGCCGGGCACGCGGTTTCTTCCGGCGCACTTCCGTCCGATGTTCGACAAGCATGCCGGCAAGGGGTGCGCCGGAGCCTTTCTCCATGTGAGCGATCCGGCCGCCTTCCGATCCTTCGAGACAGGCATGAGGATCATCGAGACCGCGCGCCGACTCGCGCCGGCTCGCTTCCACTGGCGCACCGAGCCGTACGAATTCGATCCGCGGCCGGCGATCGATCTGCTGACCGGCTCGCCGCGTTTTCGCCAGATCCTCGATCGGTCGGGAGACCTGGCCTCGGAGATCGCGCGGCACAACCGCGCGGCGGGAGAGTTTTCGGCTCGCCGGGAGGCGCACTTGCTCTATCCCGATCGCAGGCCGGCCGTCGTGGCGCTGGTGGGAGCTCACAACGCGGGCAAGACGACTCTCTTGGTCGAGCTCGTGCCGCTCCTGGGGGCCCGAGGCCTGTCCGTCGGGACCCTCAAGCACACCTCCAAGGACGTGGAAGACGACGTGCCCGACAAGGACTCGCACCGGCACACCCATTCCGGAGCGGACAAGTCGGCCTTCGTCACTCCAGGCCGCACCACCGCTCGGCGGCTGGGCGGCGAAGAGCCGCTCGAGAGTCTTCTCGCTCGGGAGTTCGCGGAATGCGATCTCGTCCTGATCGAAGGCTACAAGTCGCTTCCCATCCCGCGCATCGAAGTCCGGCGCAAGGGGATCACCGCGTTTCCGATCGAAGGCGTTGCCGCGCGCATCTCCGACGAGCCGGTCTCCGACGGCACCCCCACGCTCGCGTTCAACGACTACGAGGGAATCATCGCCACCGTGCTTCAACTAGCCGGTCTGCATCGAGCTCAGCGCAAATCGTGATTTTGCTCGCGGCGCGCGTAGTCTCCCGAAGTAACCGAGGGAGGAGGCGCGCGCCGCGGGAGCGAGGGCGCAGACCGGGAGGCAGGCGAGCGGTCGAGCCTTCTGGCGAGCCGCTGGCCGGTGCGCCCGAAGGGCGCAGCACTCCCGGGCAAGCTCTCGCGACGTTCGTCGTCTTCGACCTCGACGGCACGCTGATCGACGGTTACGACGCGATCACGGAGTCGCTTGCCTTCGCCATGACACGGCTAGGCAGGACAGCGCTTCCGGAAGACAGGGTCCGCGGGATGGTCGGGCGGGGGCTGGAGAAGCTGCTCGAAGAGGCCGTAGGCGCCGCAGATGCGGCGGAGGGCGTGCGGCTTTTTCGCGAGCATTACGCCGAGGTTGCCGTCACCGGAACGCGTCTCATGCCCAACGTCGCGCAGGTGCTTGCCGAACTCGCCAGCGCCGGCCATCGGATGGCAGTGGCCTCCAACAAGCCCGCTCACTTTTCCCGAACGATTCTCGAGGCCAAGGGGATCGCCGGCTATTTCCTCGCCGTGGGCGGACCGGGGCAACAGACGCCGGCCAAGCCGGATCCGAAAATGCTGCTCGATCTGATTGGCATGGCGGGCGCAGGGACCGCAGACACGGTCGTCGTCGGGGATATGGAGATCGACGCCGAGTTCGCCCGAGCCGCCGGCTGCCGCGCCGTCCTCGTGCCCGGAGGCTCCCGCTCCCGCGAGGAGCTGCAACGTTTCGTCGCAAGCCCCGCCGGTACCGACGTCGTCCTACTGCACGCGCTGACGGAGTTTCCCGGCTGGCTGACAGCTGTCAGCTGACAGCTGAGAGCTGCGCTCATTCGGAGCGCTGCCCGCGTATGATCCCCCTCGCATGAAAGTCGTCGTCGCCGAGAAGCTGGCCTCGACCGGTCTGGAAATGCTCCGCAACGCCGGCCACGAAGTC
>DATFTF010000312.1:0-6292 GCA_035262245.1 Thermoanaerobaculia bacterium | reverse complement strand
AGGACGACGTTCCCGAGGAGTACCGGGACCGCGACTGAGGGCTAGGCCGGGCCGACTCTCGAGCTCGCCGGCGGATTCATCCGCGCGAAGATCTGATCGATCTCCTCCCGCGATCCGCGGCTCGATTTTTCAGCGAACCCGTAGGCGATCTCGGTGTCGCCGGCCTGGAGGCGCGGGACGATTCCGGCCATCAACTCGTCGGTGGAGACCCCGAACGTGTGCAGGCCCGGGCCTCCGAGGTCGGTGTCCACGGCGGGAGGCGCGATCTCGATCACCCGGATCGGCGTCGCCGCGAGCTGGTGCCGCAGAGAGAGCGTGAAGGAGTGCATGGCCGCCTTGGTCGCGCAATAGATCGGAACCGAGGCCAGCGGCACGAAGGCCAGCCCGGACGTCACCTGCAGGATCGCGGGGTCCTTCTGCCGCGCCAGATGCGGTGCGAGCAGCATCGACAGATGGATCGGAGCCTCCAGGTTGATCGCGATTTCCTGATGGATGCGTTGCCAGCTCTCGCGCCCGTAGAGCTCCAGACGATGCTGGATCCCCGCGTTGTTGACGAGGATGTTCAGACGCGGGAACTCGCGGCGGACCCAGGCCGCCAGCGTGACGCGATCGGATTCACGCTCCAGATCGCAGGCACGCACCCGAAGCCCGGGATGACTCGCGCTGGCCTCCTCGAGCCGGGCTTCACTGCGGCCGCAGACGACGACTTCGCTTCCAGCGAGCAGAAAACGCGCCGCCAGAGCCAGTCCGATTCCCGAGGCTCCGCCGGTGACGAGGACGGTGTTGGAGGACAGGTCCATGGCTCCCCGAAGGCATCCTATCCTTCCGGAGACGGCGGCTAAAACCCATTCCCTCAAGCAATTCGCCAGTTCGAAAAAGCCTCTTGACTCTAAAGATACGTAAGTTTATTCTTACGGTTAGTGAAGACTTACCGATCCACTATCGCCCGCGATGCCCAGCTCGATGCGCTGGGCGATTCCACGCGTCGAGCCATCCTGGCGCGCCTTCTCGAGGGTGAGTTCTCGGTCGGCCGGCTCGCTCTGGAGTTTCCAATCAGCCGGCCGGCGGTCTCGCAGCATCTGCGGGTGTTGAAGCGGGCCGGTCTGGTCGCCGATCGCGCGGTTGGAAACCGCCGGCTCTACCGGCTCGATCCCGCAGGCTTTGATTCTCTGCGCGAGTACTTCGATCAGTTTTGGAGCCGGGCGCTCGAGGCCTTCCAGGCGAAAGTCGAAGAGCACCGGAAGGAGGAAGAGTGATGTCCGCGATGAATCCGGAGGCGCAGACGCCAGCGCCCGTTCTCAAGAGCGTCACCGTCAAGGCGACCGCCGCACGCGCGTTTGACGTGTTCACCCTCGGTCTGGACACCTGGTGGCCGCGCACCCACCACATCGGAAAGTCGCCGATGAAGGCCGCCTTGATCGAGCCGCGGGTCGGCGGGCGCTGCTACAGCGAGCAGGAGGACGGGACCGAATGCGACTGGGGACGCGTTCTGGTCTGGGAGCCGCCCCGGCGCTTCGTGATGGCCTGGCAGATCAACCCCGATTGGTCCTATCAGCCGGATTTGGCGAAGTCGAGCGAGGTGGAAGTCCGATTCACGCCGCTGCCCGACGGCTCCACGCGGGTTGATCTCGAACATCGGAACTTCGAACGCCACGGAGCGGGCGGCGAAACGATGCGCAAGGGCGTCGATTCTCCCGGGGGTTGGAGCGATCTGCTGGCGCTGTATGCCGCGCGCGCCGCGAAGGCGGAGGAGGCTCGGTCATGACGCCTTCGCGCTGGTTGAGAATCGAGAGCGTCATCCTGCTGCTCTTCACCGCCGGGCACACGCTGGGGACGGCCGCGCCGCGAGTCCGCCGGGGGCCGGAGGAAGCCGCGGTCTTCGCCGCGATGAGGGACTTTCACTTTCCGATCATGGGCTTCGACCGCAGCCACTGGGACTTCTACCGCGGGTTCGCGCTCACGATCAGCGCGCTGATGCTGGTCATGGCGGTCGTGGCGTGGCAGCTCGCCGCGATCAGCCGCTCGAATCCGAAAGCAGCGCTGCCCATGGCCATCACGCTTCAGGCGGGTTGCGCGGGCCTGCTGATCGTCGGCTGCTTCTTCTTCTTCGGAGCTCCGATTCTCTTTTCGGCGATCGCGTTTTTCTGTGCTTCGGCAGCAGTCTTCTCCCTGGCTCGGGCGTCCTCGCGCGCTGGCTCGCTGGAGGCAAGGCAGGCCGCTCGAGCGTGAACGTCGCCGGAGGATCTCTCCGCGCGGTCGACTAGGCGGTCCAGCGCGGAGCGGGGCGGCCGCTCTCGACGTACCCCTTCAAGCGGTACATCAACTCGCCCCAGGTCGAATTGCATGAGGCGCAGAAGGGAGTCATCTCGCGCCAGCCGCGGTGGACGAAGTTGAGTATCGATCCGCCGCCGTCGGGGAGGATCGTCCATTCCAGTCGGGTGCCGTTCCACTCCGGGTGCTCGCCGCGGCAGATCATGCGGACGCTCTTGCCGGGTTCCAGCGCCTCGATAGTCATGCGAAAGACCGCGGCGCGATTGTCGAAGCCGAATTCCGCCTTCCCCTCCTTCTTCGGATCGAGCCGGGTGTCAGCGGTCCACCATCCCTGCATCCCTTTTTCGGTGGCGACCGCGTCGTAGACCTTCGCGGGGGGCGCGCTGACGGGAACGCTGTGGTTCAAGTCGGGCATGATCGGTCCTCCTCTGGCCAGTTGCAGCGCCGGCTCAGCCGGCGAAGACTCATGAAGCGCCTGATTTCCATCCGTGCTTCGTCTCGAGCGTCCCGAGCGGATCCGGTCCGGGGTCGCCTCCCGGCGCCGCGACCCCCAGCCGGGCCAGGTAATGAACCCAGCCCTCGTCGTGCCCGCCCCGGGAGGGCTCGGGCAGACCGGTGTGCGTGAGCCGGAGGCGGGTGCCGCCGGCTCCCTCCGGCGCGAGGGTGACCTCCACGCGAGTCGAGCCCGGAGGGACGACCGACTCTTCCCCTTCCCAGCCCCAGGTGAAGACCACGCGCCGGGGAGGCACGACTTCCAAAAACGTTCCGCGCACGACGTCCCGGCCGTTGATGTTCACCCGGAAGACGCCGCCCGGGCGGGCGTCGAGTTCCGCGACCCGCCCGAGCCACAGAATGAACTTGGCCGGATCGGTGAAGAAAGCGAACACGACTTCGGGGGGCGCTGCGATCGAGATCTCGCGCCGGATCGGCCGCGGCTTTTTCATCGGCGCCTGCCGGAAGGCGCGGCGGTCTCCGAGGCGCGCTTCAAACGGGAGAGTCCGCGGTCCCAGAAATCCTCCAGGAATTCGCGGAGCCCGTCCAGCCCCGCGGGGCGGATCCGGTAGAGGCGTCGCGTCCCGTCGCGCTTCTCGGCGATCAAGCCGGCTCCGCGAAGGACCGTCAGGTGCTGGGAGATGGCCGGGCGCGTGACCCGAAAACGCGCGGCGATGTCGCCTGCGGACATCTCGCCCTTCTTCAAGAGCCTCAGGATCTCCAGGCGCCGCGGCTCGGCCAGCGCCCGCAGAGCAGTCATCATGCGGCGCAAAAGTTAGCATCCACTTACGTTAGTGTCAACTAACTCTCAGTCGGGGCCCTTCTGCAAAGGAGCGGTTCCGGCTAGCGCGCCTCCACCACCGGCAGCTCGAGGAAGCTGGCCTCCGAGGCGCCGTGGTAGATCCGCTGCACGGCCTTCTTGTAGTCCGCCGGTTTGGCCCAGAAAATCGAAGGGACGAACGTCTGCGGATTGCGGTCGTAGAGCGGGAACCAGCTCGACTGGATCTGCACCATGATGCGGTGGCCCGGAAGGAAGACGTGGTTGGCGGTGGGCAGGAGCCACTGGTACGGCAGAGGCTCCCCCGCGGCGATCGGTTTGGCCGTCTCCAGGCTCTCCCGGTAGCGGCCCCGGAAGATGTCCGCGGAGACCATGAGCTGGTAGCCGCCCATCTCCGGCTGAGCGGCGACCTCGTCGGGATAGACGTCGATCAACTTGGCCACCCAGTCGGAGTCGGTCCCGGTGGTGGAGGCGACTAAGTGAACGACCGGCTGCCCGCTGATCTTGACCGGCGCCTTGAGGACCTCGGAGGTGAATGTGGCGACGTCCGTGCGGCCCGAGGCCTCCCGCTGGTCGGTCACCAGCCATTCGCGCCAGCTCTTGGCGCCGTCGAAGCTCTCGGGAGGAATGGGGCGCGCGTGGAACGGGACCGGCTTGGCCGGATCCGAAACGTATTCGGTGAACCGGGAGCCCGGGTCGCCGCCCGCCGGCGCCGTAAAGCCGAGGCGCTCTCCGGGCGCGAGATAGAGCGGCGTCGCACGGATCCCGCAGCCGGTCTCGCACCCTGCGGGCCAGGCCGGCAGTCGCCGCCAGACGTTGGTGCCCGTCTCGAAGGCCATGACCGAAGGAATGCCTGCCTTGGGCGCGCCCTCTTTCAAGTATTGATCGAGGAACGGCCGCAGGATCTCCTGGCGGAAGGTTCGGGCGGTGTCGCTGCGGAAACGGACCGGTCCGAGTGCGCTGCCGTCGTGGATCTCCTGCCCGTGGTGCCAGGGGCCAAGCACCATAAAGACCTTGTCGTTGTTGGCGTCCTTGGGCTTGATCGCCTTGTAGACGGCGATCGCGCCGTAGATGTCCTCCTGGTCCCAGAGGCTGTGGACCAGCAGCACCGGCACCTGGAGAGGCTCGTTGGCCAGGATCTTGTCCACCGCCTGGTCCCGCCAGAAGGCGTCGTAGCTCGGGTGCGCGAGGATCTTTTTCCAGAATCCGACCTGTTCGAGCCCGCGCCGCCGGCCGAGCTCTCCGGCCGAGCCGGCCTCCAGGAAAGTGTCGTAGTCGTCGAAATGGCTGGTCCACCACTTCAGCTCATTCTTGCGCGTGGCCTCCTGAACGAAGATGTAGGACATCCCCAGCTGGCGGAAGGCCCCGTTGTGGAACCAGTCGTCCCCGATCCATCCGTCGACCATGGGGTTCATCGGGACGGAGACTTTGAGGGCCGGATGAGGATGGACCAGCGCCATGAGCGGCGTGAACCCGTCGTAGGAGATGCCGAGGATTCCGACCCGTCCATTGGACTCCGGAACGTTTTTTACCAGCCAGTCGATCGTGTCGTAGGTGTCCGTGGCGTGATCGACGGGCGTCGGATTCTGCGGGCCGTGGAGCGGGCGGTTCATCACGTAATCCCCCTCCGAGCCGTACTTGCCGCGGACGTCCTGAACCACGCGGATGTATCCCCCCTCGACGACGACGTCGGTCGCGTTGTCGTAGCCCTGAAGGATCGGTCCCAGGTGAGAGCTCTCCACGTGGCTGGTCAGGGCGGTGGCGTCGTAGGGGGTGCGGGTCAAGAGCATCGGCGCGCCCTTGGCGCCCTTCGGAACGAGGATCACGGTATGGAGCCGGACGCCGTCGCGCATGGGGATCATCACGTCGCGGCGGACGTAGTCCCATTCTTCCGGCGGGAGCTGCGCCGTGGGAGGCGTTTCGCTCGGAAGAGCGGGGTAGCGGGGCTTGGCCGCCTGCCCCCGGGCTCGCGAGACCGGCGCCAGCCACGCGAGAAGGAAAACGACCGGAGCGAGCCTCCGGATGCCGACGACTGTGCTCATCGCTCCCTCCCTTGCGAAAGAGAATTCTGCCGGGAACCTTATTCCGGGAGAGCGGAGGACTCAACCCCGGCAGGCGCGCGGCCGGCCTCGCCTCGGGTCCGGTCGAGCTCGGCCACGAGCTTTTTGGTCGCGCGCTCCCGCCACGCCGCCTCGAACAGGCGGGAGAGCTCGTTCGCGCGAACCGACCGCAGCCGGATCAGAATGGCCGGATAGCCGCGATAGTGATCGGTCAGGAAGAACGTCTCGGGATCGGCGGCCAGGAGCATCTCCTGGGTATCGAAGTCGGTGCGCAGCACGAAAACGTCTCCGGCCTCCCAGAGCCGACCCAGAAATCTTCCACGGACGCGGAACCCGGGCGTGCCATAGCAAGGGCCCTCTTCGACGCCCGGAAAGGAGACCGCGAGCGCGTGAAGGTCGGCGAGGGTCACCCCGCGCCGGCCCGTGGGCCGGGGAGTCGAGGACGCCTTGCGCCGCCGGATCATCGCGAGGTGACCGCCGCCAGGATGTCCTGCGGCAGGAGCTCGTCGCGGAACCGCCGCCAGACCGGGTAGTGGTTGTAGTTGCCTGCGGTGAAGAGGACGGCGATGTCGAGCTCGGGCACGATCATCAGGAGCTGCCCTCCGTTGCCTGCCGCATCGTACTCCCGGAAGACGCGCTCGTTGAGTCGGATGTCGTTGGTGTGCCAGTCGTAGCCGTCGGTGCCGTGCGC